>CAYTMY010000053.1:0-7645 GCA_964439075.1 uncultured Lachnospiraceae bacterium
CGTCGAGCGGACTTTACGGCATCATTATGCATTTTATAGCGACGGGAGCTTTTGTAGGAGTATCGTCGCTCGTTTACAGAAAAAGCCATACGACAAAACGGCTCGTTTTGGCTCTTATCCTCGGAGCGTTGGCTATGACTGCGATAATGATACCGGCAAATATTCTTATAACTCCTATCTTTATGGGAGTACCGAGAAGCGTCGTCGTAAATATGATGCTGCCCGTGTTTATACCGTTTAACCTATTGAAGTCGTTTATAAATGCGGCGGTGACGCTGTTTGTGTATGCGCCGTTAAGAAAGGCGATAGAAAAGAGTTCTTTTTTGGACTGAAGGATAATTTAAGGACAGGTCTGTTTTTGAGGGCGGATTTGTCCTTTTATTTTAATTTCAATGAAAGTGATAAAACAATCAAAGGTGCTTATTGAAAAACGGCGACCGAATAATGTTTATAAATTCTGTAATTACGGAGATGCAGTGGCATGGTTGAAAAAAATGATTGGCGATTAACCGGTCAAGAGAAGTATTTGTCAGAGAAAAAATTATATTTGCGGGTCTGGAAATCAAAGTATGCTCATAGTGACCATAACCATTGCATTTTTTGTTGTAATATGTTTTCTGAGTTTCCCGAAACTTTGCATGAAGGGTATACAACAGATGACAATCGTTACTGGATTTGTCCCAAGTGCTATGATGATTTCAAGGACATGTTTAAATGGTCGGTTATCGACGATGTTTAATAGAGAAAATACTCATTCATCGGGAGTTGACCGGCTTGACAATGAGGTAACACTATGTCAAACAAACAAGCCACCGTTTTACGGTGGCTTTGCTGATGCCGGCACCTATTTTGATGGGTTACAGATCGTTGAAAATATTCGCAGTCTCCGCGAGCTTTGCGTTTAATACAGGCTCGAGTGCCGCATTTATTTTGTATTCAAGATAATCCGTATCCGCTTTGTCGGCAATAATATCTATCAGCTTATTGCGGTTTGCGTCGAGCACGTTTATTACGCCGTTATAAATGAACTGTATGCCGGGAGTTTCGAAGCATTCCGCTTTAAAAATTCCGCTCTTAGTGAAAAAAATCTTAAAGCCGCGCACGTTTGACAGTTCGAGATAATATACGCTTATTTTCAGAACGGGAACGGAGTCTTCGTCGTATGTGAATTTACCCAATACCGCGACCGAATATTTTTCTCCGTTAAAGCTTATCTGCGCGCGTCTTGCTCGTCCGAAGCCCACGGGTATTTTGTATTCGTAGTCCCCGTCGGTTATTGCCGCAAAAAATTCGCCATCCTTCACGATAAAGCCTATTCTTTTTATCCCGCGGGAAAAATTATTCTGCATTGCTTGTACAAACAGCGGCAGTATGCTTGTTTTTACACGGTCCTCTTCGGCTATGTCGTAATATTTGCCGTCAAGCTTGTAAGCGGCTTTCGGCAGTCTGTCGTCCTGCGGCAGAGCCCGTTTGAAGAATATATGTTTTTTTGTATATTCGTTTTCTTTCACGCCGAGTTCAGCTTGCAGTGCAAGCAATTTTTCGTATTCTCTTCTGTTTTCAGGTCGTCTTTTCAGCGGTCTGAACGAAGGTCCGAAGAATTTTTCGGTGATGTCGAAAAATCTGCTCTTCTGAAACAGCTCGTCGTTGCCCGCCATGCATACTATTATCATGTTGTGCTTGGGTATCATTACGGCGTTTTGTCCGAACATTCCGTTAAATATGAACGCATAGTCGTTTCTCGCCCGCCATCTTTGGTAGCCGTAGTCGAAGCGTCCCATATATTCGTAAGCCTGTTGTTGCACTTTTGTAGCTTCGCGTATCCATTCCTCGCTGATAAGGCGCTTTTCGTGCCACAGCCCTCCGTTTAGACACAGCTGCCCCAATTTGGCTACATCCTCGGGCATAATATACAGCCCCCAACCGCCTTTTTCGATGCCCTTAGGGCATTTTTCCCAGTAGTATTTCGTTATCCCCATGTGGCCGAAAAGCTTTTCATCGAGATACTCGCTCATCGATTTGCCCGTTATTTCTTTTACCACGGCGCTGAGCATATATGAGTTCATGCTGTTGTATTCGAAGCTCTCACCGGGTTCGAACTTGGGTCTGCTTACAAGAAAGCCTCCCACCCAGTCGGTTTCGGTGATAGCGGCGGCTTCGTTGAAGGTAATACCCGTAGTCATGGTGAGCAGATGACGTATGGTTATGCTCTTTACGGCGGCAGATGAAAAGGCGGAGCGGCTCTTTTGGAAAATGCTCACCAAGGTCTCGTCGAGTTCAAGTTTCTTTTCATCGATCAAAAGCCCTATGGCAAGTCCCGTAACGCTTTTGCACAGAGAATGCGATACGTGCCATATATCGGTCCTATACGGATAATATGCGCCTTCGGCAATCATTTTTCCGTTTCTGAGTATCATTACGCTTTGAGGGACAACGCTGTCGTCGCTTTTAAGTGCGCGGAAATAATCCGCTATATATTTTGACTGCACCCCCCGGCTTTCGGGGCTTACGCGCTCAAAGCTTTGCAGATAAGGTTCATCTTGGTCGAATGCTTTTTTTTGAGGCGTATACGGTATTCTGTTCTTGGTGCTTTTTCTCATATTGAGCATACTCGATATGAGCATGAGAGTGTCGGAGTACATTTTTATATCCATATTGTTTCCTTTCGGGTCGTTCGGGCTTGTGTATGAAAGACGGCATTCCTATTACAGCGTTATGCCCGCCTTATTTAAGAATGCGCTCATTCGGGCGATATATTCATTCTGAGCCTTTATAAAGCTTTGTCCGTGGTCTGCACCCTCTGCTATGAAAATCTCCTTTTCGCAAACGGCAGCTTCGTAATTGTTCAGCGTCATTTCCTTGGGTACAAAAGCGTCGCTTCCTCCGTGCACGAAAAAAACGGGTATTTTATTTGTTTTGAGCGCGTCGAGCGTAGAATATTCTTCTATATTAATTTTTGCGCTCAAACGCAAAAAAAGCTTTGCTATGTTGTATATGGGAAACGGCGGAAGATGAAATGTTTTTTTCAGAGCATTTTTGAGTATATCGCAGGGGCGCGTGTAGCCGCAGTCCGCTATAATGGCTTTTACGTTTTCGGGCAGTTTAAGCCCGCTTGCCATAAGCACGGTGGAGCATCCCATTGATATGCCCGCAAGAACTATATCCTCATCGGCGCCGTTCACTTCGTTTATGCGCTGCACCCAACTTAAAATATCGTAGCGCTCCGTAATCCCGTAGCCGATATATTTGCCTTCACTTGCGGAACAGGCTCTTTCGCATATAAGCAGTACGTTAAAGGAATTCTTGATCATAAATATCGCAAAGGCGGAAAAATCCCAAAATCCCGTCGACTTAAACCCGTGTGCGCATATTACCGTGCGCACCGCATCCTCGCAGGGGAAATAATAACCCGCCAATTTCAGTCCGTCTTTGCTTGTCGTGTAAATCATTTCATGCGGGAATGCTTTAAGGGTTTCGGTCGCTTCGTTTATGCTTTTGCGGAGCTTGTCCCATTCTTTATCGGCTCCGTGCTTCATTACAAACTTGTTTTTTTCGCTGTCGCGTACAAAGGCCGTTCTGAACATTATTACCGACGCCGCCACCACAATTATAAGCAGCAGTACGGCTGTTGTGACTATCGCGGTAAACATGACGATGCTCCTCCTTTATACACTACAATAATAACATATTTTGACAATTTTGTATATATTATGATATAATTAGCCAACCGTTGAGGAGCGGATATCGTTGCTTATGGTCACAACAAAAGAGGATATTTACAGCAGGATGAAACGCATATCGTTTTGGAAAAAGACGATATTATTGTTGCTGTGTTCTTTGTTTGTTTTCACAGGAGCTTGCAATTCGGGTTCGGGGGGAACAGGCGGTTCTCCGGAACAGGGAGATGAGAGGGACAATACTCCCGTGATACTTTCCACGGCGCCGGCGGGAACTTACGTTGACGGCAACGGATACGCCGAAGCGGATCTATCGAATGTTTCCGAAGGTTTTGTGAATGTCAGATACACAGGCGGTGCGGATAAAGTAAAACTGCAGATTAAATATGCGGACAGTACTACGTACACCTACAACTTAAACAACAGCGGCAGCTACGAAACTTTCCCATTTACCTGCGGCAACGGTACCTATTACGTAAACGTTTACAAAAATATCGGAGGGAATGAATACATTCTTGTATTTTCCACTTCCGCGGAAGTATACTCCGAAAACGAAGCTTTTGTGTTCTTGTATCCCAATCAGTACATAAATTTTTCGGATAACGCCTCCTTTATTTCCCTCAGCAAACGCCTTGCCGAGAAATGTTACAGCGGGCTTGACGTGGTTGGAAACGTGTACGAGTATGTTGTGGATAATATAAAATACGATTATGACTTGGCGCAAACTGCTCCTTCAAATTATCTGCCCGATATAGATGAGATAATAAAAACTAAAAAGGGTATATGCTTCGACTACGCTGCGCTGATGTGCGCTCTTTTGAGAAGTCAGCGAATACCGACAAAACTTGTGATAGGTTATTCGGCCGACGTCTACCACGCATGGATAAGCGTGTATTTACCCGAAACGGGTTGGATAGACAACATAATACAATTCGACGGCGTATCGTGGACGCGCATGGACCCAACGTATGCCTCAACATATACCGGTTCGGGCTCCGAGGTGAGTTCTCACGTGGGCGACGGTTCGAACTACAACGAGCTATATTGTTATTAGGAGATAATGTATGTCAAAATACAGCGCACACAAAATACTCGAAAAAGACGAGCTGAGCATTTTTGCTTCGCAGCTTTCCATGCTTGTTAAAGGGGGCATATCGCTTTACGACGCAATGAGTCTTCTTGCAGACAATGCTCAAAGCCATGAACAGACAAAAGCGCTTTATGAAAAAATCAAGAGCGAACTATCGCAGGGCTATTCTTTCGGCGAGGTTTTGGAGCAGACCGAAGCTTTCCCGTTTTATTTTGTTCAAATGATAAAGATAGGAGAAAGCTCGGGGCGGCTCGAAGAAGTGCTTGCATCACTCGGCGTGTATTACGAGAAAAGCGAATATATATCGCAGAGCATCAAAAGTGCGACCCGTTATCCCATTATCATCATATTCGTACTGCTCATCGTTTTGAGCGTTATCATTACAAAAGTATTGCCTGTATTTTCGGGAGTATACGAACAGCTCGGCGTCAGCATGACGGGTATATCGCGGGTGCTGCTTTCCTTCGGAGACTTTCTCAACAAATACGGACTTATCATACTCGCAGTGCTTGCGGCGCTTATAGCTGCAGCCGTCGTCTTTTTCAGAACTCCCAAAGGTGAAGCATTCGGACAGAGATTGTATGAAAACAGCGTTTTTACACGCAATATTGCAAAACAATCAGCAGTGGGAAAGTTTGCTTACGCTTTTTCGATGTGTATATCAAGCGGCATGAATATCGACGAAGCGCTCGATATGGCAAATACCCTTGTGGAGTCAAATAAAATAAGCGCAAGTATAAACAGTCTGAAACAGCTCATGAGCGGAGGTGAAAGCTTTGTTTCCGCGCTTTCAAAAACGGATATCTTTTCTCCCGTATATGTCGGCATGATACAGGTGGGTATTAAAACGGGTATGCTGGATGTGAGCATGAAAAATGTGGCGGACCGCTACTCCATACAGACCGACGAGCGCATAAGTCACGCCATATCCGTCATAGAACCCACTCTTGTCATCATCATTTCGGTAGTGATAGGACTCCTTTTGCTCGCGGTAATGCTGCCGCTGATAAATGTAATGTCAACGCTTTGATGAACGGGGAAAATAAAATGAGTTATGAAAAGAAAAAGAGGAGCAAAGCAGGCGCAATAGCGTGTATTGTACTGTTTACCGCGCTCATTGCGGCGTGTGTTTTTGCGTTGCGCTCTTTTTCTCGCAGTTCTTACGAAAAGGAGCTGCAAACGGTGCAAAGCAACCTTGTGCGCTGCGCGGTAAGCTGTTATGCTCTCGAAGGAGCTTTCCCCGAGGACATAAACTACCTTTCACAGAACTACGGATTTTCTCTCGATACGGACAGATATATATATCATTATGAGTATCAGGGAGCAAATCTTATCCCGAATATAAAAGTTTTCGGACTTGGTGGAAGCCTCAAATGAAAAACGGTTATGCGGGTAAAAAACATATTGTGGACGCGCTGTTTGTATTCGCTTTACTCGGGTTGTTTGCGGTGCTTGCCGTCACGGTGGTGCTTTTCGGTGCAAACGCTTACGCAGGCAACGCCGAAAGCTATGAAGCAAACTACAATAACAGGACCTCTCTTGTATATATAATGCAGAAGCTGCATTCAAACGCCGAAGGCGGCAATGTGTCGATAGGCAGGATAGGTGAGAGCGACGCTCTGATAATTACATCCAAAGAAGGAGAAACGGTATACTCCACTGTCATATACGTTTACGAAAACAAACTCAAAGAGGTCGTGGCACTCGGCGGAACAGACGTTTTGCCCACGGACGGACAGGATATAATGGAGCTTTCCGAAATAAGCTTTTTAAGTTATACCGATGAGCTCTTGAAGGTCACCGCAACCGATACAAACGGCAATAAAAACACCATGCTCATACGAACGGATCCCGCTTCACTTTGATAAGGAGAATTGATTTTGTCGAAAAACGCATCTAAAGTTAATATATTTCTCATAGAACTTCTTATAGGCGTTATGTTTCTTGCCGTATGCAGCGCAGTGTGCATTAAGTTTTTTGCGGCCGCACACACGGCAAGTGAGGAGAGCAGAAGGCTCAATGAATCTGCAGTTTTGTGCTCTTCGGCGGCTGAGGCTTTCAAATCGGTAAATGCAGATAAAAATGAAACCGCCGCTCTTTTGGAAGGAAAATATGACGTTTCGTCGGATGAACTCGTCGTTTATTACGATGAAAATTTTGAGCCGTGCGCAGAAGACGGTGCGGCGTATATACTCGGCATGGGCTCGTTTGAACAAAGCGGCAATGTCATTAAGACCGTGATTACAATGCAAAAGCCCGACGGCGGAGCGTTTTTCGAAATGGAGGCTGCCGTATATGTTATGTAAAGGAGAAGGCTGCAAATGAACAGATCGTCTTTCAGATATCCTTCGTTTTTTGTGGGGATTATAAGTTTGTTGGTCGTAATAATTGTGCTCATCCTCGCTTCCTTTGCGGTGCTTTCGTATGCAAATGCAAAAGCGGATCTTGTTCTCGCGCAAAAGACGGCGGCAAGCATGACGGCATATTACAAGGCGGATATGCTCGCTCTTGAAAAGCTCGATTCCCTAAACGGGAAAACGCGGAATGATGCAGGCGCGATGCTGCCGAATGCGCAAATAACGGTATCGGGCAGCGGAACGTACAATATAAGCTTTACCGAAAAAATAAACGAAACGAGTGTTTTGTCCGTCTCGGGGAGGTTTTCCGACTCAGGGCGCGGCATGGCTCTCACAGAAATAAACAAGTGGCAAAGCGAAAGCGGAAAAGAGGCGGCAGATGCAGATAAATGAAGTGCTTAAAGACATATCACAAAAGAACGCTTCCGATGTTTTTATAGTGGCGGGGAGACCTTTGTGCTATAAAAAAAATGAGGCGTTCTACGATTATTCGGATGAGGTATTGATGCCCGAAATAACAA
>CAYTMY010000054.1:0-7085 GCA_964439075.1 uncultured Lachnospiraceae bacterium
TTTGCCCTCTTTTTGTTTTTCGAGAAGTTTTCTTTTCCGGGAGATATCTCCGCCGTAGCACTTGGCTATAACGTCCTTACGCATGGCGCGCACGGTTTCCCTCGCTATTATTTTTCCGCCCACAGCCGCCTGTACGGGTATTTCGAACATGTGCTTGGGTATTTCGTTTTTGAGCTTTTCGGCTATTTTTCTGCCGCGTGCGTAAGCGCTGTCGGCATGAACGATAAAAGAAAGCGCGTCCACTATCTCGCCGTTGAGGTATATATCGAGTTTTACAAGCTCGCTTTTGCGGTAGTCCTTGAGTTCGTAGTCGAGAGAGGCGTACCCCTTTGTGCGCGATTTCAGCGCGTCGAAGAAGTCGTATATTATTTCGTTCAGAGGCAGCTCGTATTTGAGCAGCACTCGGTTTTCGTAGGTATATTCCATCGTTTCGAAAATGCCGCGCCTGTTTTGGCACAGCTCCATAACGCTGCCTACATATTCGGAGGGAGTCATAACGCTCGCTTCCACAAAAGGTTCCTCCATGTGGTCTATCGTGGCGGCGTCGGGCATATTCGTGGGGTTGTCCACCTCCACGGTCGTGCCGTCCGTCTTTATGACCTTATAAACCACGCTCGGAGCCGTAGTGATGAGATCGAGGTCGTATTCTCTGTCAAGCCGCTCAAGCGTGACCTCCAGATGCAAAAGACCCAAAAAACCGCTGCGGAAGCCAAAGCCGAGAGCGGCGCTCGTTTCGGGCTCGTAGGTGAGGGAAGCGTCGTTGAGCTTGAGGCGTGCAAGAGCCTCTTTTAAGTCTTCGTATTTGCTGCCGTCAGCGGGGTAGATGCCGCAGTATACCATGGGGCTTACGCTTTTATAACCCGCAAGGGGCTCTTTCGCACCGCCTGCGGCATGAGTTACGGTATCGCCCACGCGGCTGTCCGCCACGTTTTTTATGCTTGCGGTAATATAGCCCACGTCTCCGCTTACAAGCTCCTCCGCCTTTAAGAGAACGTCGGTAAATACTCCCACTTCGTCCACTTCGAAGGTCTTTCCCGTTGCCATAAACAGTATTTTGTCGCCTGCTTTTACCTTGCCGTCGATGAGCCTTACGCTGATGATGACGCCGCGGTAGCTGTCGTAATAAGAATCGAAAATGAGAGCCCTGAGAGGCTTTTTGCTGTTGTCGGCGGGAGGCGGAATTCTCGTTACTATCGCTTCGAGCACCTCATCGATATGGATGCCTTCCTTTGCCGATATGAGCAGAGCGTCCTGCGCGGGCAGCCCTATAAAGTCCTCTATTTCCTCTATTGCCATTTGCGGGTCGGCGCTGGGCAGATCTATCTTGTTTATGACGGGCACTATCTCCAGGTCGTTATCCATTGCCAGATATACGTTTGCCATGGTCTGCGCCTGTATGCCCTGCGTGGCGTCCACAATAAGCACCGCGCCCTCGCACGCCGCCAGGGAGCGCGATACTTCGTATGTGAAGTCCACGTGTCCCGGGGTATCTATGAGATTCAGATAATACTCCTCGCCGTCGTTTGCCTTGTAGCGCAGGCGCACCGCCTGAAGCTTTATGGTTATGCCGCGCTCTCGTTCAAGGTCCATTTTGTCGAGTATCTGCGCGGTCATTTCTCGCTTGGGTATAAGACCCGTCGTTTCGATGAGTCTGTCGGCAAGAGTCGATTTGCCGTGGTCGATATGAGCTATAATGCAAAAATTACGCGTCAGCTGTTGTTTTGTTTTCATTTGCCTTTAATTTTTCCCCGATCAAACTTTCCGAAAGCACTTTATATATCCAGGTTTTTTGCTTATCACGCATAAGTATATTCACGAGCTGCGCGGAAATGTTGTTTAGTTTGGATATATCGCTTATCTTTTCTATTACATCGGCTTTTCCCGAAGAGTCGTCGGACTTGAACAATTCGGAAATACACGTCAGCACCAGCATGTCCTCATACGTGTACTCATCCTTATCCTCCAAAGCCCCGGTATCCGCCGCGAGCCTGAATACAAGCTCGTCGCATTGCGTTTTTTTAAGAAGAGCCTGTCTTGTGTAAATTTCATCCGAGCCGCCCAGAGAAAACAAGTACTCGATGTATTCCCGCGAAGCCGTTTCGTCCGAAAAAACAGCTTCGTCGCGGCTTATTCCCTTTTGCGCGGCATATGAATATATCCGTTCGTCGTCGGAGGCAAGCTTTTCCTTTATCTGAGAAAAACTCATGCCGTTTTTTTTGAAGGCGGCTATTTTCATAAGCCTTACCGCGTGTATGCGGGAATAGCGCGCCTGGTTCACGCTTGTGTATTCGGGCAGCGGAAGCAGCCCCGTTTCGATGTAATATTTTATCATTCTTTCGCTCACGGAGCAGTTGTTTTCCGAAAGAAGTTCCTTGAGCTGTTTCATTTTCATAAACTCATTCCCTCGCTATATCGCTGCGGTAATACATTCCGCTGAAATTTATCTTGGATATCGTGTCGTAAGCCGCTTCTCGAGCCTTTTGCATGTCCTGTTCCGAGGCGCGAACCGTCAGCACGCGTCCCGCGTCGGTGTAATAAACTCCGTCCTTCAGAACCGTACCCGAATGCAGCAGCTCCACGTTGTACTTCAGTTCGGGAAAAGTGATGGGGAAGCCTTTTTTGTATGCGGAGGGATAGCCTCCCGAGGCTATAAGCACACAGACGCACGCACGCTTGGAGAAGGTGAGCATATTTTCGTTCAGGGTGCCGTCGGTGGCGCTTAGTATGAGCTTTAAAAGGTCGCTTTCCAAAAGCGGAAGTATAGAGGCGAGCACTATGCCCGGTATGTGAGCGGAAATATCTCCCACAAAGAACTCGGAGTCCGATATTTCGATGCGGAAGCTTAAAAGACCCTTGTAGGACACTCCCTCTTTTTTCATGGCGCGCGGCACGTCGTTTTTAATAAAGTCGCTTATTCTGCCGAACAGCTTTTTGTCGGTAAAGGTATAAGGGCAGTAAGCTCCCATGCCGGTCGTGAGAGGACCTTCGCCGTTGTCGTAAAGCTTCTCGTAAAACTTGCACGGCGGCAGGCATATTACGGAGGAGGAGTCCGAAACGCCTATTATATACACGCTGCGGGTATTCTTTTTTTCGGTATTCTGAGGAAAGGCGTATTTTTTTAAGAAGGACGATTTTTTATCCTCTCTCGTAAAAAACGCGGCGTCGGAAGGGGAGGGTGCGAAAACCTTTAAGCCTTCGGATTCGAACCTTCTGCTTATGTCGTGCTGCACGGGCACGTGGGAGCAGGTGAGCGTGAGAGCTATTTGTTCCTTTTCCGCAAATTCCGCCAGAGCTTCGGTATCTTCGGCGGGTATGCCGATACACTCCGCCTTTTGCGATATGCCCGCATTTCCCGGAGCGCAGTATATTTTTTCGCACAGATCGCTTTGTGCGAGCTTTTCGATTATGGAGTGTTCGCAGCTGCCCGAACCCACTACAAGTATTTTCATTTGGGAGCCGTCCTTTCGCATAAATGAGATAATTTAAGGCAAAGAGCCGTGTCTGTGCCCATCGAGACAAATTTGTAATATTATACCATAAAACAATACGATTGAAACATAATTAATTCTTAAAAGCGGCGCCTGCGGGGCATGCAAGCGCGTATATTGATAATGCGGCATGTAACCAAACGGCGGAGCGCGGAATATTTATATTATGTAAAGAATTTTTCATCTATCAATATTAAAAGAGGTATCTATGGACAACGATGATACGACCCTGTTTAACGGGCTGGAAATAAACGTGGCGGCTGTAATAATAGCGCAGCTGCTGTCGGAGGGGCTCACGGACGATGAGATGAGTCTTTTGGCTTCTTTTTTGTATACGGTATCCGACTGTTTGAATACGTTGGTGCTTGCGCAGGATTAGTGATACGGCGCACAAACGGATAAGGCATTGCGTATATCGGCGATATAAAAGCGAAGCGACCTGCGCTGTTGTACTGTGCATAGTAATGTAATGCGCGGCATTTGCAAAACGACCTAATTTTACAAAGAATTGTTACTGTACTGATAAGTTGTAATGCTTTGTGCATAATCAAAATATGCACAAATGCTTGCCACGCCCTAAATTCAGTAATTTTATTTAATTTTACGAATATTGGTAATTTCTGTTTTTAATGCAAAATTTTCTTTTGGTGATTGACATATATGAGCAAAAATGATATCATTAAGCCACGATTAAAAAAGGACACGTACTAAATTATCAGCGGTATATACGCCGATAGTTCGGCGTTTATATAAATATTATTGTAGGAGGACTATCTTCAATGCAGAAAAAAGAGTTGACGACGTCTCTGAGATACTTCTTTGGTTTCGGAGATTTCTGTTTCAACACGATGACGAACATCGAAACGTACTATTTCATGTTCTTCCTCACAAACGTAGCACAGTTCAATGTTGTTACAGCCGGTATTATTTCTACAGTTACAAGTACTGTTGACGCCTGCCTTTCATGGATCTACGGCGCTATCATCAACAGTGTAAAGCCGATGAAATGGGGTCGTTACCGTTCATGGTACATAGTAACACCCTGGATCGTTCCTTTCATCAACTTCTTCTCATACTACAAGATCGGCAGCGACGCCGTCGCCGCAGTTATCATCACGGTGGCATTCATACTCGCACACGTTATCTGGAACTTCGGTTATGTCACAAACGTAGCTATCATTCCTACGGTTGCGCATACACAGAAAGACAGAGTTGCCCTTTCATCCATGAGAGCAACATGGAACAACCTCGCCTCGGTGCTCGTAGCATACACGGTAAAAGGATTTGTTAGCGCACTCACGCCGAAATTCCCGACAATGGCTTACGCTATCGTAGCTTTCGTATGGGCGGCTCTTACAGCGGTAGGTTTGTTTGTACACTTTAAACTGACCGAAGGCTATGAAGCCACGGGCGCGGAAGAACTCGCAAAGCCCAAAGAGCAGCAGACGGAAAAAACCGCTATCGGCGACCTTCTCAAAGCTCTCTTCCAGAATATACCTCTTCTTTCTCTGCTCATCGCAGACTTGGCAAGATGGCTGTTCAAATTCGTAGTTGGCGGAACGGCTGCATATTACTTCACGTATGTCGCCAAGGATATGGGTCCGATGACCACATACCTGCTTCTGTCCAACATCCTCGGTATCTGCGGAGCTTACCTCAGCAGATTCATCGCCAACAAATTCTCGCCGAGAAACGCAACGATCCTCGTTTACGCCGTTATGGCAATAGCGCTGTTCGTATGCAAGTTCATTTACCTCACGGCAGGCGTATGGACGATAATCATACTGCTTTCTATCGCACAGCTCGGTTACGGCGCGGTTTACTCGCTGGTGTCGGCACTTTACGCAGACGCAGTTGTATACGCTCACTGGAAAACAGGCAAAAACCCCGCAGGCTGGGTTATGGGTTTGCAGAACCTGCCCCTTAAAGTCGGCGTTATGGGTCGTTCGCTCGTTATCTCAATAGCGCTCGGTTCTTCCGGATTCAAAGCCGGTATGCCCGCAACCGACGTAACGCCCAAGATCCTCAACGGTATTTCGAACGCAATATTCACGGTTCCCGGTATCTGCCTCGCGATAGGTGTTGTACTCCTTCTCGTAGGTTACAGAATCACCAAGAAGAACATAGTTGAATATCAGGCCGAAATCGACGCAAGAGAAGCCGCAAAATAAATTTTTGCTACTTTAAATAATACCTGAAAAGAAAAACAGCCGCATGATTGCGGTTGTTTTTCTTTTTTGATAAGAGTATGTTCCCTTGAACAAAACAGTTGTGCTTTTGCAGTTAAGAACTGTCCTTTTTAAAAAAATCTCTTGCCCTTAATGCCTCACCCTTGAATTCGAACCGACCTTGTTCGGATTCGAAGAGGAGGAAGGGCAGCCGAGTACAAGAAGCCGCCGATCTCTCGGCGGCTTCTTGTACGGCGGCTGCGGCGCAGGTATGAACCGCGTTTGCGTCGTTTTTATTCTTCGTGATTCATATCTTATCGAGCGAGGTTATCCCCTCCGCTTTGCTTATTATCTGCGTAGCCTTTGCGAGGTCGTCCACACGAATGATGATGATGGCTCTGCCCGCCTCCGAGGGTATTGCGGAATAAGCGTATTCGACGTTAATATCGTTGTCGGTCAGGGTCTTGGTGGCGTTGTACAATGCTCCCGGTTTGTCGGATACTTCTATTGCCAGCACTTCCGTCTCCGCCGCTGTCATGCCGCCGTCGTTAAGAGCCTTTAGCGCTTTTTCGTGGTCTTCGGTTATCAGCCTTGCTATACCGTACTCTCCCGTATCGGCTATCGAAAGCGATGTGATATTGATACCGCTGTCCGAAAGGATCTTAAGAATCTGGTTGAGCCTTCCCGCCCTGTTTTCCAAAAATACAGATACCTGTTTTACCATAGCATTTATTCTCCTTTCGCATCGTGAAGCGGCATGCGGTATAATGTTTTCGTGCATACCGTTATACCACCTATTTTATATCATTTAACTTCTTTTCGCAATAACATTGACCGTTTTAATAAATGTTGCGGCGCATACGGAGCGATTTTGTAAAACCTTCGCAAATATGTGCATATTTATACACGCAAGGTATTGACATTGCGAAAAATCGGATGTAAGATATACACTATTATGCATATTTATAATAATGAGGTCATGATATGAGCAAATACGACAAAAACGGCAAGTACAAAAAAGTAGTTCTGGCATATTCGGGAGGATTGGATACGTCGGTAATAATACCGTGGCTTAAAGAGAATCACGGCTGTGAAATAATCGCGGTTGCGGCGGACGTGGGGCAGGGAGCTTCGGAGCTCGACGGCATAGAACAGAAGGCGTTAAACGCGGGAGCTTCGAAAATTTTCGTCGAGGACTTAAAAGAGGAATTTGTCAACGATTATATCTTCCCCACGCTCAAGGCGGGAGCAAGGTATGAAAACAATTATCTTCTCGGCACTTCCTTTGCGCGTCCTCTCATAGCCAAGAGAATAGTAGAAATAGCCAAACGCGAAGGAGCCGACGCGATAGCGCACGGCTGCACGGGTAAGGGCAACGACCAGGTGCGTTTTGAGCTGGGTATTATGGCGTTTGCACCGCACATGCCCG
>CAYTMY010000054.1:7095-7590 GCA_964439075.1 uncultured Lachnospiraceae bacterium
GGAGCTGGAATACGCCAAAAGCCACAACGTACCACTGAAGATGACGAAGGAAACGAGTTATTCAAAGGATAAAAACCTGTGGCACCTCTCGCATGAAGGGCTGGACCTTGAAGAGACGGAAAATATGCCCAAGTACGATTCCATACTCGAGCTCGGTGTATCGCCTCAGAAGGCGCCCGACAAAGAGGAGAAGATAACCGTAAGCTTTGAGAAGGGAATACCGGTGGCCGTAAACGGCGAAAAGCTCGATGGCATTTCTCTTATAGCAAAGCTCAATGAGCTCGGAGGCAAGCATGGCATAGGCACGGTCGATATAGTGGAAAACAGGCTGGTGGGAATGAAGAGCAGGGGAGTTTACGAAACCCCCGGCGGAACCATACTTTACAAGGCGCACGATATGCTCGAACAGCTCTGTCTCGATAAATCCACTTTCCAGTTCAAGCAGACGGTAGCGCTTGAGTTTGCCGAGATAGTATATAACGGTCAGTGGTATAC
>CAYTMY010000055.1:0-5917 GCA_964439075.1 uncultured Lachnospiraceae bacterium
AGCCTATGCTCACGGACAGATGAACGAGCATGAGCTCGAACGTATAATAGTGGATTTTCTCGACAGGAAATTCGACGTGCTGGTGTGTACGACCATCATCGAAAACGGTGTGGATATAATAAACGCCAACACCATACTCATAGAAAACGCCGACAGACTCGGTCTTTCGCAGCTGTATCAGCTAAGGGGCAGAGTGGGCAGAAGCGATGTGGCGGCGTACGCCTATATGTTCTACAAAAGGGACAAAATACTTTCCGAAGTGGCGGACAAACGCTTAAAAAGCATAAAGGAATTCACGCAGTTCGGTTCGGGCTTCAAAATAGCCATGCGCGACTTGCAGATAAGAGGCGCGGGCAACATCATCGGCGCAAATCAGCACGGGCACTTTGCCAACGTGGGCTATGAGATGTACTGCCGCCTGCTTTCGGAGGCGGTGGGAGAAGTGAGCGGCAAAAAGACGGAAGTGAATATGCCCTGCGAGATAGATATTCGCGCGAACGCATACCTTCCTCACGAATATGTGACGGGAGAGGAGGAACGTATAAAGCTGTACAAGGACATAGCCGCCATAGACAACGAACAGGACGTATCCCGTATGATAGACGAGATATGCGACGTTTATTCCGACATGCCGCAGTGCGTGATGAATCTGCTTGCCGTGGCGCTTATAAAGGCGAAGGCAAAGAAGGCGGGAATGAAAAAAATACGCCAATACGAAAAAGGGCTTTCGGTGGAGTTCAACGAAGGAGTTTTCTTCGAAGCCGAGTTTTTGCAGGAGATAGGCAAGAAATACAAGCTCAAGCTGAAATCGTCCGCGGGGCAGAGCATACTCAATGTCAGCGTACCGTACAAGAGCGACATATTGTCCTTCACAGACGGATTCTTGACCGATTTTCTTGGAAAAAGCGCATAATCGTTATATAATCCTTAAATACAAAGAGATTTTATCCGAAAGGAAGATATATATGAAAAGCATAAAAAGATTGAGTTTGCTGCTTCTTGCCGCCGTCATGGCGTGTTCTCTCGGCGCCTGCCGTATGGTGAGCGTAAACGAGCAAAAGGACAGCAATACCGTTATTGCAAAGATAAGCGGAGAGAATATACTGAAGGAAGGTTACACCAAGTACTTTAATATGTCCCGTTTAGTAAACACACTCTACGGGTATTCCACGGCAACGACCGAGGAAGAGACAGAGCAGCTAAAGCAAAATACCTTTGACGAATATATTATAAACCTTTGTCTGCAAAAGGAATGTGAGGAGAAGGGCATTGCCGATACCGAAGATTCCGCAGGCGCAGCCTACGACTCGATAATAAAGTACATGACGACTATGTACGCAGGAGCCGAAGCGGATATGAGCGCCGTAAAGGAAAATGAAGACTTTACCGCCCTTACGGAGGAATACGGACTTAACAAGGATACGTTTGAGAGCGACCTTGAAAACTACCTTACCCTTAGCAGTTATTATTCACTGTACATTTCCCCCGACGCGGAGCACTCCTTTATTACCGAAGCCGTGGCGGCAACGGTGAACGGCAAGGACATAACGATGCAGACCTTCAATTATTATCTGATATATACGCTTATCTACAACTACATGTACACGGGCGCCACCCCCTCTGCCGAAGAGGATATGCTAAAGCTGTACGACGATACGCTGACGTTTATAGCTAACGCCGTACAGGTGACGGACTATGCCGAAAAGCAGGGCTACAGCGTAACGGACGAAGAGAAGGCAGCCGCGCTTAAAAGCTGGCTGAACGAAGCGTTTGCGTATTTCGACGATATGACGCTTGCGCAGCTGTATGAAAGCTATTATCTTTCGGGAGAGGACGTAACACAGGCGCAGCAGCTTATTGCAGCCTCAAAGGCGTATGAAACCAAGCTCACTGAAGGTTTTGCAAGCGAAATGAAGGTAAAGAAGTCCGACGTGAAAAAATACTACGAAAGCAACTCCGCCGTATACGGCGAAACAATAAGTGCGCAGCACATACTTTGTAAGAACGCGACTACAGCGCAGGTTTTGTATGAGCGCACAAAGGGTACTCCCGAAGGCTTTGCGGAGACGTTTGCGGCATATCAAAACGGCACTCTCGTAAACGAACAGATACTGCAAGCGACGGACCTGGGCGCCTTTAACTATGCGAGAATGGTGGAGGATTTCTCAAAAGCAGCCTTTGCCATGCAGCCGGGCGAGGTGAGCGAGCCTGTGGCGACACAGTACGGCTATCATATCATTTACGTTTACGGAAAAACGGAGGCTATGTCACTCGATGACAATTACGACGAAATAGCCGCCTCATACAAGCTTTCGGCACAAAACGAATACGCGGCGGAGCAGCTGGCGAAAACGCAAAAGAAAGCGAGCGTAAAGAAGAAGGATTACAGAATGCTTCCCGAGGACAGACTGAAAGACTATCTGTACGACAAATACGGAGTAAAGGCTTATCCTAAAAAGGCGCTGAGATAAATATCGTTTAATAAAAAGAAAAACACCTCAAAAAGCCCGTGCGGCTGCTGAGGTGTTTTTAAATGCGTATTTTCGAAAAATTAATTTGCAAGCTGCGCGCTAAAGCCGTGCTCGTAACTTCCCTTCACCGATATACGGTATTCGCCGGTGTACTGCGCCGCCCAAGATATATCTCCTTCGCAAAAATATTCGCTTTTATCCTTGCCTATAACACGGAGTTTGAGGCTGAAATCGGAGAAGTCTGTGTGTTCGGAAAGTTCTTTTTCTCCGAAGGATTGCGTGAGAGCTTCGCCCTCTGCAATAGGAGTTCCGTCGGCGTTGACGATTCCGCCCGAACCGAGTACCTTGCCGCCGACGCTGTAGGTAAAGCTTACCCCGTATATTTCCACGTCGCAGTCGTTTTGAAATAGCACCGAAAAAGAGTCTTTTGCGCCTTCCTCGGAGGGTTTTGAGCAGGAACATACTCCCGCAAGAAGCAAGCCGCATAATATAACGCTGAGTATTTTTTTCATTTTTTATATCTCCTTGTTAAGGGGATTATATTACATCATATATCTATTGTCAATATATTTTTATTGATTATCAATAAAATACTATCGTATATCAATGTTTTGGTGAGCAGCTGTAAAACAGTTGTCCGTAAAATTGCCGTCTGTAAAAGGCTCTTTCGTTCGCTCTTGTAAATACTTCGTGCAAATCACGTTATTTTTGTAGGAAGCTGTCGGAATGCGGCAGGCGTCTGTTGTTCGCAGCAGCTTGCTTTAAGACATTTGCGAATGAGTTTAATCTTTTAATATTTTGACAGTGAGCGGTAAAGCTGTTATTCTGTATGACACGGAAAATCATGTTCGCTGTTCCCGATAATCAGCGGCGCAAAAAATAATCGGGTTGCCGAAACTGCTCACCCTCGCAGGGCATGAAATGAGGGCTCGAAAATGTAATGAAAGCGCAACGCCCGCAAGGACGCTCTAAACTGCGGGGCTGTCAAGGCACAGGCAGACAGCTGAAATATGTGTCGGTGCGCTGCCGCCGAAAGCGCAGCTCATAATGAAAAGCGGTATATCCTGCCGTAAGCGGGAGTTTAAAAAGTCAAATATTTACGGACATTCCTTGCCGGCGAAAGCGAAGTAGGACACCGGCGCAAGCCGGACAAAGAGGAACTCCCTTGCCTTTAAGTAGGGAGCAAAGCGGCGGGGAGACCCGCCGCTTTGCTTATAGAAGATATTCGGTTTGGAACGTTATAAATATAACGACTTTGAAATTGCCGCAAGGGAGCGTTTCGGCGCGTCTCCTGCGGTTTGTTAAAATATCGCTTCATTCGCTCACGCCCTTTAAAAATACGCAAATATTTGGTAAAATACATCTATGTAAATAATACCGCCAACAGTTTAACATAAGGGAGAGCATTCAAATGAAAAACTCTGTAATTACCATAAGCCGCGAATACGGAAGCAGAGGACGTGAAATAGCCAAGGACATAGCGGATTCGCTTGGTTATAAATATTACGACAAGGAACTTTTGCAGCTTCTTGCCAAAAAGGAAGGTTACGACGTGAACTTCCTCGAAGAAGCGGGAGAAGAATATTCGGGAGGGTTTGTGCTCGACCTTTCCGCGGGAGGTCTTTTCGGTTCAGGAGCGGGCGACAACCTTTCGGTGACCGACAAGGTATTCATTCTGCAAAGCAACCTCATACAGGAAATAGCCGAACAGGGCAACTGCGTCATAGTGGGAAGAGCCGCCGACTACATACTGCGCGACAGAGCCGACTGCCTGAATATTTTCATTTACGCCAATATGGAGTATAAGATTCAACGGGCGATAGATATGGGAATAGACAAAAAGGATATAGAAAAAGCGCTGAAGAAAAAGGACAAGGCCCGCGCCAACCACTACAACCACTACACCGACCAAACGTGGGGCAGCCCCCAAAATTATCATATATGCCTCAACAGCGGATTTTTGGGACCCAAAATGTGCAGGCAGACCGTTGTGAACTGCGTGAGAGAGATAAACGGAGAAAACTGATGGACGATACCATTGCCGCCATTTCCACCGCAGCGGGTTACGGCGGAATAAGCATACTGCGTTTAAGCGGCGCCGAAGCTTTTGATATAGCCGGGAAGATATTCGTTCGCCCCAAAGGCAAGCGTTTTTCCGATATGCCGTCGAACTCCATACACTACGGGCACATTGTTTCTCAAAGCGGAGAAGTGCTCGACGAGGTGCTTGTTTCCAAAATGAAAGCGCCCTATACCTATACCGCCGAGGACGTGGTGGAAATAAACTGTCACGGCGGATATGTTGCCTGTGAAAACGTGCTTGCCGAGGTGCTCTCGCTCGGTGCGAGGCTTGCCGAGGCGGGAGAATTCACAAAGCGCGCGTTTCTGAACGGCAGGGTGGACCTTTCACAGGCAGAGGCAGTAAGCGACATGATAACAGGCAAAACGGCTTTGAGCGCCAAAATAGCTTTGAGCCAAATAGACGGAGCTCTTTCACAGCGTATAAACGAGATAAAGCAAATGCTGCTGTCCACTATCGCACTGCTCGAGGTGAGCATACAATACCCCGAATACGACGTAGAGGACGTAACGGAGAATGAGCTTGAGCAAAAAATCGTCATTGCCCGGGAAATAATAAAGGGGCTCATAAATACCTACCGTAAGGGCGAGATAATAAGAAACGGCTTTAGGGTGGCTATCATAGGCAGACCGAACGTAGGCAAATCCATGCTGCTCAACTGCCTTACGGAAAGCGACAAGGCTATAGTGACGGACATACCGACGTGCTCGACGAAACGATAAACCTCTGGGGAATACCCGTGCGGCTTATGGATACGGCGGGCATACGCGAGAGCCAAAACGAGGTGGAGGCTATAGGAATAAGCCGCTCCGTAAAAACCATAGAAAAGGCGCAGCTGATACTATTCGTAGTCGACGCCTCCGAAGCGCTTACGAAGGAAGATATTTCTCTTTACGGTATGATAAAGGACAAAGCACATATCGTAGTGCTCAACAAGACCGACAAGGCGGCGGATAAGGAGCTTGGGCTCTTTTTTGAGAAGGAAACTTCCAAAGCGGCCGTATCGGCAAAGGAAGGCACGGGCATGGGCGAGCTTGAAGGCATGATATTCAAACAAGCTTCGTCGGATTCCTCCGACGAAATGCAGTCTGCCGTGGCGGTAAACGCGCGCCATAACGACCTTTTGAATAAGGCGTACTCTTCTCTTTCCGATGCGCTCTGCGCCATACGGGACGGTGCTACTCAGGACCTTGCCGAAACGGATATACGCCGTGCATGGCAGTATTTGGGTAAAATAACGGGCGAAACCGCCGACGAAGATATAATAGACGAAATATTCGCAAACTTCTGCCTTGGGAAGTGACGGCTTAATACAGCATATAAAAGGACTTATCAATGATTGAATTCGATGCGGGAGAATACGACG
>CAYTMY010000055.1:5927-7440 GCA_964439075.1 uncultured Lachnospiraceae bacterium
ACGTAATAATAGTGGGAGCGGGTCATGCGGGGTGTGAAGCGGCGCTTGCTTCGGCGCGCAAGGGACTTTCCGTTCTGCTTATGACGATGCATGTCGACGCGGTCGCCATGATGCCGTGCAATCCCTCTGTGGGGGGCACGGGCAAGGGTCATTTGGTGCGCGAAATAGACGCTCTCGGCGGTCAGATGGGCAAGGTTGCGGACAAGACGTATCTGCAAATAAAGATGCTCAATTCCTCCAAGGGCGCCGCCGTACATTCTCTGCGCGCTCAGGCGGACAAACAGGCGTACCACAACGAAATGAAGCGCGTCATAGAGCGTCAGCCGAACCTTCGTTTGCGCCAGCAGCAGGCAGCTGAAATACTTACGAAAGAAGAAAACGGCAAACCCGTTGTGTGCGGGCTCGTCACTACGAGCGGCGCTGTGTATAAATGCAAAAGCATAGTGCTTGCCACGGGCACCTTTCTTGCGGGCAAGGTGATAATAGGGCAGTCCTCCGCGGACAGCGGACCCAACGGGCTGTGCGGCGCTTACGAGCTTACCGCTTCTCTCAGAGAGCTGGGTTTTGAAATAATACGTCTCAAAACGGGTACTCCGCCGAGAGTGAACAAGCGCAGCATTGATTTTTCGCTTCTTTCGCCTCAGTACGGAGACGAAAACTGCGAACCGTTCTCCTTTGACACGACGGAGCCTCTGAAAAATAACTATCCGTGCTATCTTGCGTACACAAACGAAAAAACTCATGAAATAATACGGGATAATCTTGACCGTTCTCCGCTGTTTTCGGGTATGATAGAGGGCACGGGACCGCGCTACTGCCCCAGTATAGCGGATAAGATAGTCCGCTTTGCCGACAAAGAGCGTCATCAGCTGTTTGCCGAGCCCGAAGGGCTGTATACCGATGAGGTTTATTTGCAGGGAATGTCGAGCTCTCTTCCCGAGGATGTGCAGGAGGCGTTTTTAAAAACTATAAAGGGCTTTGAGCACGTGGAAGTGATGAGAAGCGCCTACGCCATAGAATACGACGCCATAGAGCCCACTCAGCTGAAAGCGACGCTTGAAACAAAGCTTGTGGGGGGGCTTTTCACCGCAGGGCAGATAAACGGCACCAGCGGCTATGAGGAGGCCGCCGCGCAGGGCATAGTGGCGGGTATAAACGCTGCCGAATATGTGCTCGGAAAAGAACCTCTTACGCTCACGCGCACCGACGGTTACATAGGCGTACTGATAGACGATATTACCACCAAGGGTACAAAGGAGCCCTACCGCATAATGACTTCGCGGGTAGAATACAGGCTGCTTCTCAGGCAGGACAACGCCGACAGCCGACTGATGCCCTACGGATATGCGCACGGGCTCATAACAAAAGCGCGCTACGATAGGCTTCTTCAAAAGGAGCGCCTTGTAAAAGAGGAAAAGGAGCGCCTTAAAACCGTAAAGCTGAACACTGGAGAGAGCGCGGAGCGTTTTGCACAGCAGACAAACACAGCACCCGTAAAAATGCCCTCATCTTT
>CAYTMY010000056.1:0-3036 GCA_964439075.1 uncultured Lachnospiraceae bacterium
TGTACCATATCGCAGGCGAAGTAATTGTATGCGAATACCGAGCAACCGACCGACGCGATGCCGACCGTGTTTCCCTGTATACCCAACTCGTCTATCGTTTCCGCCACCAATCTGTGTATTATGCCGTGAGTGCAGCCGGGGCAATAATGCAGCGTCGTATCAACAAGCGCTTTTGGTTTTTCAAATACTATCATTAATTTTTGCCTCCGTTCTTCTGTTCTTGTTTTATCGCTTCCAAAACCTGCTGCGGCGTGGGTATCATGCCGCCCGCTCTGTTGCACAGGCTGACAGGCTTTGCGCACTGCGTGGCAAGTTTTACGTCTTCTATCATTTGTCCCATGGAAAGCTCCACCGAAATGAACGAATTCACCTGCTTGGCAGCTTTGGCAAGGGGTTCCTGCGGGAAGGGCCACAAAGTTATCGGACGTATCATTCCCACCTTAATGCCCTGAGCACGCGCCTGGTTTATGGCACTGCGCGTTACCCTCGAAGCTATGCCGAACGCCACCACGCATATTTCGGCGTCGTCCATCATATATTCTTCGTACATGGTTTCGTTCTTTTCCACTTCTGCGTATTTTTTGAAACGCTCGAAATTTATAACTTCAAGCTTCGCGGGGTCGAGGTACAAAGAATTTATTATGTTGTTTTCCCTCGCGTTTTTTGTGCCCGTTACAGCCCAAGGTTTGTCGTAGTTTGTAACTTCGCCCATATTCAGGCTTACCGCCTCCATCATCTGACCTATGGTTCCGTCAGCCAGTATCATGGAAGTCATGCGGTATTTATCTGCAAGATCGAACCCCTTAAAAGTAAGGCTTACCATTTCCTGTACCGACGCAGGAGCGAGAACTATCATGTGAAAATCTCCGTGACCCGCTCCCCTTGTGGCTTCAAAGTAGTCAGACTGCGAAGGCTGTATGCCTCCGAGACCGGGTCCGCCTCTCTGTACGTTTACCACAAGTGCGGGAAGGTCGCACCCCGCAAGGTAGGAAAGACCTTCGCTCTTGAGCGATATACCGGGGCTGGAACTTGAGGTCATTGTTCTTTTGCCTGCCGCCGCCGCTCCGTACACCATATTTATTGCAGCTATCTCACTTTCCGCCTGAAGGAATACTCCTCCTATTTTCGGCATACGCTTTGCCATATATGCCGCCACTTCCGTCTGCGGAGTTATCGGGTAACCGAAATAATGTCTGCAGCCCGCCATTATGGCAGCTTCCGCAAGAGCTTCGTTGCCCTTCATCAATACTTTTTCCGACATTTTCATCTACCCCCTATTTCTCCACCGTTATAACGCAGTCGGGGCACATCGTCGCGCAAAACGCACATGCGATGCAGTCCTCCTGCTTTGTGATCTGCGCCGGGTGATACCCCTTGGCGTTTATGATTTCGTGCGACAGGACAATCAAGCCCTTCGTACAGGCGCCTACGCAGAGCCCGCAGCCCTTGCATAAGTCTTCGTTGAACGTTACCTTTGCCATTTAAGCCTCCTTGAATAATTACTGCTGTTTGAGATATATCTTTATCGGAAAGGCGTTTGTCACCCTTCCCTCGAGTTTGTCATACAGGCGCTGCGCCACAGTCGTCGCCGCTATGGGCAGTTTTGTTATATCCGCTACTTTACGAGCATAATCTTCGCTTTGCACAATATCCTCCGCGGTGGTTTCCGCTCCTATATTGGAATTATTCACTATTGCCGTAAAGGGTATGGAGCACGCCTTTTCTATCTCGTGAAATATTTCGACCGCAAGCTGCGGTGTGCTTGTGAGAGGGCGGTACTTGTTTATGACGAAATACATACCGAAATCGTTTTCCTCTTTTATGGCGTCGGCATATCTGCCCATTGCCAAAGCGCCTCTGTCGTCGCCTCCCACGTCCGCC
This sequence comes from uncultured Lachnospiraceae bacterium, assembly GCA_964439075.1. Classification (GTDB taxonomy): domain Bacteria; phylum Bacillota; class Clostridia; order Eubacteriales; family Anaerofustaceae; genus CAYTMY01. The sequence continues at coordinate 1,882 of CAYTMY010000056.1, forward strand.
ACCGCATGCAGACTTCTGTCGTCGCATATAGCATAAGCCTCGGCGGGAACTGCGGGCGCGTCTACGTTGCTGTTTGCAAAGCGCGAGCATATAAGGCGTATACCCGCTTCGTTTAAAAGCTCTTCCATATCCTTTGTGCGGTAATACGGATTCACAATATCAAGATCCGCTATAGCGACTTTTTCGAACTTCTCTTTGAGCATAAAAGCATAATTTACGGCAATATTCGTCTTTCCGCTGCCGTAATGCCCCGAAAATATCGTTATTCTGTCGGGTGCTGATTCAAATTTCATTTTAACACACTCTCAGGTATTTTCCATACCGTTTTTATTCGACAAGCCAAGCTTTTTGACGGCGTCCTCGCGCATTTTGTATTTGAGTATCTTTCCCGCTACGTTTGTTGGAAATTCGTCTGTGAATTCAACGTATTTCGGTATTTTATGATGCGCCATGTGTTCTTCCACGTACTTTTTCAGTTCCTCCGCGGTAAGGTGTTCGCCCTCTTTGAGAATGACGCACGCCATTATCTCCTCACCGCTGCGCTCGTCGGGCACGCCTATGACCTGCACGTCCGAAACCTTGGGATGCGTGTATATAAACTCCTCTATCTCCTTGGGGTAAATATTTTCACCGCCGCGTATTATCATGTCCTTCAGTCTTCCTGTTATGCGGTAGTTACCGTCGGGATTTTTACACGCCAGGTCTCCCGTGTGAAGCCAGCCGTCTTTGTCTATCGTCTCCGCCGTCGCCTTTGGCATTTTGTAGTAACCCTTCATTATATTGTAGCCTCTGGCTACAAACTCTCCTATCACGCCGTCGGGGCAGTCCTCTCCGGTTTCGGGGTCGACTATCTTGCATTCTATTTCGGGCATAGCGCGTCCTACGGTGCTCACCCTTATATCGAGAGGGTCATCGGTCGAGCTCATGGTACAGCCCGGAGAAGACTCGGTCTGTCCGTATACTATAACTATCTCGCTCATGTGCATCTTATCCACAACGTCCTGCATTACCGCCGTGGGGCATGGGCTGCCCGCCATTATGCCCGTGCGCATATACGAAAAATCAGTCTTGGCAAAATCCTTATGCGCAAGCATGGCTATAAACATGGTCGGCACACCGTGATAGACCGTCACCTGCTCGGCCACGAAGGCCTCG
>CAYTMY010000056.1:3046-6248 GCA_964439075.1 uncultured Lachnospiraceae bacterium
ACACCGTGAAAACAGGTGATGTGTTCGGTGTTGATGCACATAAGAGAAGGCTTTGCCGAAAAGTAAGGCAGCGGATATATGGTTCCTCCGTGAGTCATGGTAGCGGTCATGGCAAGCACCATGCCGAAGCAGTGAAACATAGGTACGTGTATCATCATTCTGTCCGCCGTGGAAAGGTCCATTCTGTCGCCTATGCACTTGCCGTTGTTGACAACGCCGTAGTGGGTAAGCATAACGCCCTTGGGAAAGCCCGTGGTGCCCGAAGTGTACTGCATATTGCATACGTCTCTGCTTGAGACCGCGCCCGCCATTCTGTGCACCTCTTCTATGGGAACGCTTCTTCCCTTATCAAGCGCTTCCTGCCAGCTGAGGCAGCCCTTCATGGTGAAGTCCGCCGTTATTATATGCCTCAAAAACGGCAGTCGTTTGCAGTGCAGTTCTCCCTTGTTCTTATTGTCCCGCGTTTCGGGGCAGAGCTCTTTTATTATTTCTTCGTAATTTGAATCGCGAAAGCCCTTTATCATCACAAGAACGTTTGTATCCGACTGTTTGAGCAGATATTCCGCTTCGTGAATTTTGTAGGCGGTGTTCATCGTAACGAGTATGGCGCCTATTTTGGCCGCCGCCCAGAAGGCGATATACCACTGCGGTACGTTGGTTGCCCATACGGTCACCTTATCTCCCGCAGATACTCCCAGAGCGATGAGGGTTTTTGCGAAATCGTCCACATCATCGCGGAATTCGCTGTAGGTGCGGGTATAGTCGAGAGTTGTATATTTAAACGCATACTGGTCGGGAAACTCCTCTACCATCCTGTCGAGCACATCGGAAAAAGTACAGTCGATGAGAGTATCCTTTTTCCATACGTACTTGCCCGTACCCGCACGGTTGTCGTACAAAGGGCTCTTGCTCCTTGCGGGGTCGGAAAAACGCCTCATATACGACACAAAATGGGGAAACACTATATCCGCGTCGGCAAGGTCTTCGTCCATCCATTCGGGGTTTAGTTCGAGTGATAAAAAACCGTTGTAATTTATGCTTCTAAGCGCATTTATTGCCTCGGCTATGGGCAGATCTCCCTCTCCCATAAGGCTGTAAAACACCTTGCCGTTCTCTTTGTACGAATCCTTTATATGAACATGCTTTACATAAGCGCCGAGATTCTTTATAGTCTCCTCGGGCGTCTCCGAATGCTCACACGTATGGTGTATGTCCCACAGAGCGCACAGATTGTCATCGGCAAATTCGTTGAGCACCGAGCACAGGCGGGCGCTGTCTGCATATATTCCCGCCGTCTCTATAAGAAGCGTTACGCCTTCCTTTACGGCAAGCGGCAATACTTTTTTCAATACCGATACTATAAGCGCGTCCTCTTCTTCGTTGGGTCGGTCTGACTCTCTTGCATAAAGGCGCACATAAGGGCAGGACAGCTGCGAAGCCGTGCGGATATATTTTTCTATCGTCTTTACGTTTTCTTCCTCTTTATCGCCCTCCGATAGGTTGCAGGTGGAATCTACACACGATATATAAAGCTCCTGTTCTCTGAGCATTCTCTTGGTGCGCTCGAGATTTTCCGCGCACAAAGCGCCGTTTTCTCCCGAAAAAACCTCCTGCGAGAGGTCATGGAGCTCAATTCCCGCAAAGCGAAGCTCCTTTGCGGTATCGCAATATTCACCGAACGAAAAGCCGTTCCAGCCGTTCGTGGAAAAGGATAATTTCATTTATGCTTTCTCCTCGTATACTATCTTATTGAGCGCGCTTATATATGCGCGTATGCTTGAACCGATTATGTCCGTCGATATTCCCTTGCCCGAATACAGGCTACCGTTGTGCCTGAGCTTTACAAGAGCTTCGCCCATAGCTTCACGCCCCTGTGTGACTGCCTGTATCTGGAAATCATCCAACTCAAAATGATGTCCTGCTATCTGCTCTATCGCACGGAAGGCGGCGTCTATGGGACCGTCTCCCGACATGAGCCCGCACAGCTTCTCTCCGTCCTTTTCAAGAGTTATGTCCGCAGTGGCGTTTATTATATTTCCGCTGTTGATAACGTAGCTTATAAGCTTGTATGAGGGAGGCACCTGAAGAGCATTGCTTGCTATGATAGCGTCTATCTCGCGCGCACTCACCTTCTTTTTTCTTGCCGTGTGGCTGAAAGACTCATACACCTTTGCAAGGTCCTCGTCGGTAAGGTCATAACCGCGCTTGCGTATCCATTTTGAAAGAGCGGTTATATCCGTTTTTTCATCGTAAAGCGCCTCGTCATCCTTGGGCGCGTTTTCCATAGAGGGAACGCTTGCCGCCTTGGGCTTGTTTATCCATGTCATTCTGTCGAGCACGGCTTTGAGGCTGGTCATGCCGAGCCTTGTTTTTATGCCAAGCGTATCTCCCTTCACTCCGAAGGCATGAGCCAACACTTTAAGCGATACCGCGCTTATGCCCGTTACGCTTGTTTTTATCTCGTCCGCACCCGCTTCAAGTGAGCTTAAAGCGTTGGCGGTGGCCATATCAAGTCCGTTGGAAAGCATTACGGCTATCTTGGTCTTGTCCGCCTCAACGCTTTTCTTTACGTTGCCGACGAGTTTTAACATTTCATCGGGAAGCGCGATACCCGCTGTATCGCAGAGGCATACCGTACCCGCGCCTGCCTTTGCGGCGGCGCTTACAGCCTGCATAAGGAAGTCCTCTTCGCTTCTTGTCGCATCAAGCGCTATAAATTCCACATCTTCGCAAAGCTCGCGGCATTTGCCCACAGCCTCCGATATAAGACCGATGACCTTATCGGGCTTTTGAGCAAGCGTATACTCCATTTGAACTGCCGATACGGGAACGCTCACCGCAAGACGCGGCTTTTCACACTCCTTAAGAGCTTCCGCCGCAGCCTTTATGCTTTCGCGGCTTACTCCCGCCTCCACACAGAGAACAGCGTTTTTTACTGTCATGGCAAGCGTGCGAACGAGAAGGCTGTCTGTCTTTTTGTCTTTTATCTCGGGCAGATATATTACGTCCGCCTTTAGCTTGTCGAGCAATCTCACAGTTTCTATTTTTTCCTTAAAGCTCATAGTGTTCTGCAGTGCGGCATTTTCCGCAAGCGTAACGTCTGCGATACGGATGCTTTTCATCTTTTTTCCTCTTTCTTTTCGTAAAATAAAAAATCCCTTAAAGCAAAAGCTTAAAGGGACGATAATTCTACCGCGGTACC
>CAYTMY010000056.1:6258-7433 GCA_964439075.1 uncultured Lachnospiraceae bacterium
CCACCCAGTTTGATACTTAAATGTAAAGTATCCTCTCGTTAAGGCTCTGACAAGCCTCTCGCCTTGATAACGGGGCGTTCCGTGGCTCCTTAGCGGTAAAAACTTTAGGGAACCCTGCTCGGGAATGAGACAACTCGGTATCCTCGCGTACCGACTCTCAGCTGCCGTCGGCTCTCTGGAACGCTTATTTTAAGATACGGTTTAATTCCGTCTGCGCATTTTTTGTAGTTCTTGCAATTATACTTTCAATTCCGCAGCTTGTCAATAAATAATATCAAGAATTTTTGAATAATAATTTCGGACAGAACAAACGACTCAAAAAAGCGTATTATTTATCCCTTCGTGCACAATAATCGTTGCGCTTGTTTAAAAAACACGGCAAAAGCCCTATAAAAATACAGAATCGGTGATAATATTAAGAGGTATACTATAGAAATAACATACGATATTTATGTTCAAAGGAGATATAATATGAGTGAAGAATGCTCACATGACTGTTCCTCCTGCGCTGAAAGCTGCAACGAAAGAAAAGACGGCTTTGCAGAGGAGCTCAACAAAAAAAGCAAGGTGAAAAAAGTCATAGCCGTAATGAGCGGCAAAGGCGGAGTGGGAAAATCCCTCGTAACGTCGCTGTTGGCTTGTGAAATGCAGAAGAACGGATATAGATGCGCGATAATGGACGCCGATATAACGGGTCCTTCGATACCCAATGCATTTGATATACACACAAAGGCGCTGGCTTCGGAGGACGGAATAATGCCCGAAATAAGCAAAACGGGTATCAAGATAATGTCTTTGAACCTGCTGACGGATAACGAGACCGACCCTGTGGTATGGAGAGGACCCATGATAGCGGGAGTGGTAAAACAATTCTGGACTGACGTAGTGTGGGGAGATATCGACTATATGTTCGTGGATATGCCTCCGGGAACCTCCGACGTTCCCCTTACCGTATTTCAGTCCCTGCCCATTGACGGTATAGTGGTGGTCACTTCACCGCAGAGGCTCGTTTCGATGATAGTGGAAAAAGCCGTGAATATGGCAAATATCATGAAAATACCCGTTCTGGGCGTAGTTGAGAATATGTCGTATTTTATATGCCCGCAGTGCGGCGGAAAGCACCATATTTTCGGCGAAAGCGACATAAAAAAGACCGCAGAACATTTTAACATAGC
>CAYTMY010000057.1:0-7360 GCA_964439075.1 uncultured Lachnospiraceae bacterium
AAGCTGCAAATACGGAGTATATGCCGTTTACCATTTTCTCCCGTTTTTCGGGTGGCATACTCGAGAGCCATTCTTTCAGCGTTGCGTCGATAAAGCGGCTGCTGTTCGTCAGCTCTTCCACGGTAATAAACTGCGCGCGCATTATCTCCCATGTGTATATATTGTGCTGAAGAATACTTACGCTTGTGCTCTGTACTATGGAAAAATCCTCTTCGTGCTCAAGCAGCATCCCCACGACGGAGGAATTAGGCAATATGGTATGAGTCAAAGGCAGTATTTTTTGAAAATTCGGTTCGTTTATGAGCTTCATGTTGAACCCGGGACCGTCAAAATTGCGAACCTGCACCACACGTCTTTGCACCCTGCTTTCGCAAAATGCCGCCGAATATACAGCAAGGTTGCCGCCCTTTGAATGCCCTCCGAGCCTGAGGTCGCGCTTTAGTGCCTTATATACTTCGTTTACGTATTTTGCCGCGTCGGTCTGTGCGGAGACTGTATCGGAGAACGCCATGTTAAAGTCCTCCTTCCAACCCACGAGAGTGCCGTCAGTTCCCCGAAAACATACCGCGCAGGTATCGTCGGGCAAAAGCACGGTTACGGCGCTGAATTGCTCTTCGTGTTTTTCGCTGAAAATATTTACGTAACCCGTAAGCCTGAGAAGAGCAAATCTGTCGCTTTTTACAAGGTTGTGCAATAGTTCTTCGTCGTCGTCCTCAAAAAAATGTTCATCGGCGGACAATTCTTTATTTTTAAATACTGTCTCTGCGGCATCCTTTAAAAGCATGCCTACGCGTTCCGGCTCTCTACCCACCGCACCGTCGAACGGAATGTAGGACATACGACACAGTATCAAAAAATCCACGTCGTTGAAGGGTACTTTCTTCATGCTTATGTCGCCCCTCCACTGCAAATAGTCTATCACATTCGGCATATAGCGGCACCTCCGTTTTTATGTGTATTTAAGCCTGTAAACAAATCTATATTATAAAGCTGACTGCGTATTTCCGAAAGCTTATACTACGCGTTTTTCTTGACATTATCATAATATGACGACAGGTGTTCGGATATGGGTCGTTCGGAATGCATGGACAAAATAAATCTCTTTTTTTCCGTAGCTTCCTCTTTTTTCTTTCGGATATGCTCACGCAGCTCTTCGATATGTACAATGAATTCGTTTTCCTTCGCAAAGCTGCGCACCTTCGATATAAGCTTTGTCGAATACGTCAAATCGAGTACAAACACGCCGAAACACACGCCGACAAAAAACGAAAACGCGAGATTGCGGGAGAGCCAGTCAAGCGCTTCGAGTATGCGCGGATGCACCGCAAAATAATATATGGCGCTGAGTATCATCCAAAAGAAAGTAAACTTGGGACATATATAACCGTTTATATTTCCCCATTGCTTTGTATAATCCCAAAGGCACACCTTGAGAAATTTCATGCACATATAGCCTGTAAAATACTCTATAACGGTAACGCACAAAGACATTGCGATAAACAATACCGCTTTATTGAGCCATACCGTCTGTATGGTATTGTATTTTTCGAATGAAGCCAAAAGGTACAGAACGCAAAGGCTCGTACCGTACAGCGGCAGGCACGGACCCGCGAGAAAGCCCGGGTTTATCCATTTTCTCTCGGGATTCGCCGAAGAGAAAAATCTTCGAAATATGACCTCTATAAACCAACCGATAATACTGCCTATAAAAAAATATAAATGAATGTAAGAAGAGTCTGCATTTGTCACCGTCTTTTCCGTTTTGTAAAAATTATAACATAATCAAACCCCTTAAAACAACAAAAGATTTACTCAGCCGCTATTGCCTTGAAAAAAAGCTCTGCGTCTATGATATAATATATCCATACACACAGCGGAGGCGCGAATTATGATGAAACTCAATAGCGTAGTTTCGGAAAACGGAGAAATATATTACGTTACAAGCTCCCTTAACACTACCGATAGATGCATCGTATTTTTACACGGGCTGAGCGCAGACCATACTTTATTCGACAAACAAACCGAATGCTTTTCGGACAAATACAATTTAATTATTTGGGACGCGCCGATGCACGGTCTTTCGCGCCCGTATAAAAATTTCACATACGAAAACTGCGCAAGGGAACTGAAACGAATTCTCGATAAAGAAGGTTTTAAAAGCGCCGTTATGGTCGGTCAGTCGATGGGAGGCTATTGTATTCAAGAATTCATTAAGCTGTACCCCGATATGGTGAGCGCCTTTATAGGAATAGATACCTGCCCCTTCGGCGAAGAGTATTATACCTCCTCCGATTACTTTTGGCTGAAGCAAGTGGGATGGATGTCGATGCTGTATACGGAAAAGCTTCTCAAAGAAAGCATAGCCAAGTCCGTAGGAGTAAGCGACTATGCTTATGAAAACATGAAAAAAGCTTTATCGGTCTATTCGAAAAAAGAGCTGTGCGCTCTTATGGATATAGGCTACAGGCAATTCATACAAAGCAACCGAAACATCATTATAAAATGCCCTGTACTTATCATCGCGGGTGAACGCGACAAAACGGGTAAGGTGTTGAAATACTGCAAGGCATGGCACGAAAAAACGGGATACCCATACGTTATGATAAAAAATGCCGCGCACAATTCCAATGCCGACAACCCCGAACAAGTCAATAAAGTCATATTCGACTTTCTCAAAAAAAATAATTTATAAAGGAATGCTGCAATGAAAAATATCGATATTGACAAGCTGATAACGGAAATGACGCTCGAAGAAAAAGCCTCGCTGATGTCGGGCGAAGACCAGTGGCACACGAAAAAAATCGACAGGCTCGGCGTCCCCTCAATAATGATGAGCGACGGACCGAACGGGCTGCGCAAGGAAAGAAAAGCCAAATCCCTCGGATTGAACCCGAGCATACCCGCAACATGTTTTCCCGCACTTGCCGCTCTTGCAAACAGTTGGGATGAAACTCTCCTTTATAAAGTGGGTGAAGCCTTGGGCGAAGAGACGCGAGCCGAAGGCGTAAGCGCTATTCTGGGACCGGGGCTGAATATAAAGAGAAATCCGCTCTGCGGAAGAAGCTTCGAATACTTTTCGGAGGACCCTTATCTTGCAGGCAAATGCGCCGCCGCCATGATACGCGGAATACAGTCAACGGGAGTAGCGGCATGTCCCAAGCACTTTGCGGTAAACAGCCAGGAGCTTAGACGCATGGTGATGGACGAAGTTGTAGACGAGCGCTCGCTGCGAGAGATATATCTTGAAGGCTTCAGGCGCGCCGTAACAGAGGGCAAACCGAAAATGTTGATGAGCTCGTACAACAAAATAAACGGCGCCTACGCCAACGAAAATAAACATACCATGACAGATATACTCCGCGGGGAATGGGGCTATGAAAACGTGGTCGTAACGGACTGGGGAGGCTGTAACGACAGAGTGGCGGGAATAATCGCGGGCAATGAGCTTGAAATGCCCTCGAACGGAGGCATGACCGATAAAGAAGTAGCCGAAGCCGTAAAAAACGGCAAATTAAGCGAAAGTGTGCTTGACTCGCGAGTAAAAACCTTGCTTACACTTGTTTATGATACCTTACCGAACGAAGACGCAAGCTACACATATTCAAAAGACGAGCACCACGAAACAGCCCGCGATGCGGCAAGAAGAAGCGCCGTGCTTTTGAAAAACAAAGGAAAGCTGCTGCCTCTCGACAAAAAAACGAGCGCCGTCGTCATAGGAGACTTTGCCCGAACGCCGCGTTATCAGGGAGCGGGCAGTTCTCAGGTTAACCCCACCAAGCTTACTTATGCGCTTGATTCGCTTTATAAGGCGGGGCTGAACATAACAGGCTATGCGCAGGGCTTTGAGCGCTACGGAGGGAAAAATGACAAGCTGTTCAAACAGGCGCTGAGCATGGCAAAAGAAGCCGACGTGATAATTCTGTTTTTGGGGCTTGACGAAAGCATTGAGAGCGAAGGGCGCGACCGCTCCGATATGAAGCTTCGCGCCAATCAAAAAGAACTGCTGCTCGCTTTAAAAGAGATAAACGAAAATATAATTGCGGTGCTTTCCTGCGGCTGCGCAGTGGAGTGCGAATGGGACAGCGAGGTAAAAGCGCTTCTGCATGTAAGCTTGCCGGGACAGGCGGGGGGCGACGCCGCAGCCGATATCATAAGCGGCGAATACAATCCTTCGGGTAAACTTTCCGAGACATATCCCATAAAATACGAAGACGTGCCTTCCGCGGGTTATTACCCGGGAAATGAACGTGTGTCGCTGCATAAGGAGGGTATATTTGTAGGATACAGGTATTACGATACGGCGCAAAAGGAAGTGAAGTACCCATTCGGATACGGGCTTTCATATACGACCTTCGAATATTCCGATATAAAACTTAATGGGAACGAAGTCAGCTTCCGCATAAAAAATACGGGAGAACGCTTCGGCGAAGAAATTTCTCAGATATACGTACGCCCGAATACAACGGGAGTATTCCGCGCGCAAAAGGAACTTTGCGGCTTTGCCAAAACAGCACTCGAAAGCGGCGAAGAAAGCTTCGTGACTCTTACGCTCGACGAACATGCGGGCGCATATTTTGACGCTGTCAAAAACAAATGGGTGCGCCAAAACGGAAAATACGAAATACTCATAGGCGCCTCAAGCCGCGACATACGCCTTTGCGCCGAGTATGAAATAACGGGCGAAGAAAATACAAGCGATGTTTATTCTCCCGAAAAGTTCCCTCACTACGCAAAAGCCGACGTGCAAAATATACCCGATGAGGAATTTGCGCTGCTGTTGAGGTACGTTCCTCCGTCCGATGAAAACCTGCACAAGCAGCCGCTCACCTACCTCGACACCATATCGGAGGGAAAATACAGGCGCGGCTTTGCGAAATTTTTATATAACGCAGTTATATCCTATTCTAAGCTTTGCAGACTTATAGGTAAAAACTCCGACGCCGACAATATATCCTACGTGCTTGACCTTCCCTACAGGGGCATAGCGCGCCTCACAAACGGAAAAGTGAGTTATAAGATGCTGGACTCTATCCTCACCATGTGCAACGACGGCTTTCTTAAAGGCTTTCCCGCATTTATAAAAGCAAGCAGAAAGAAAAAAACGACGGCGTAGTCCTTTAAATGTATTCGGCATATACGAAAATACAAATATAAAAGGCGGGGATATTCCCGCCTTTTATATTTGGAATTTATTTTTCTTCTTCGAGCTTTTTTTTGTCGTTTTCTCGTATCTCCACACGGCGTATCTTACCGCTGAAGGTCTTGGGCAGCTCGCTTACATATTCCACTATACGCGGATATTTGTACGGCGCCGTATTGTGTTTTACGTAATCCTGCAATTCCTTCGTAAGCTTTTCCGAAGGCTCGTACCCTTTCATGAGCACTATAGTCGCTTTAACGACAAATCCTCTTACGGGGTCGGGCACGCCCGTCACGGCGACTTCAAACACGGAGGGATGCTCCAAAAGCACGCTCTCTATCTCAAAGGGACCTATTCTGTAGCCCGATGATTTTATTACGTCGTCGTTTCTCCCCACGTAGGAATATCTGCCGTTTTCATGCCTGTAGGCGGTGTCACCCGTATGGTAGTAGCCGTCGTGGAAAGCCTTTTTGTTTTCCGGCTCGTTTTTGTAATACTCACGGAGCAGACCTCTCGGCTGCATTTCGTTGCTTTCGGCCTTTATGCATATTTCGCCCGTCACGCCGGGAGGACATGTGCGCCCTTCCTCGTCGATAAGGCGTATGGAATAGCCCGGCGCGGGAAGACCCATGGAACCGGGGATAGGCTCCATCCACGGATACAGCGTACACAGGCACACCGACGTTTCGCTCTGCCCGAAGCCTTCGTATATTTCAAGCCCCGTAGCCTCTTTCCAGCGGTTGAATATCTCGGGATTGAGCGCCTCGCCCGCAGTATTGCACTGCGTTATGTAACTCAAATCGTACTTTGACACATCGCACTGCAAAAGCAGCCTGTACATCGTCGGAGGCACGCAAAAGGTGGTTATCTTGTATTTTTCGAGCTTTGAGAGTATGTCCTCTGCGTCAAACTTATCGAAGTCGTAAACAAACAACGCGGTCTCTCCGAACCATTGTCCGTAAAACTTGCCCCAGAGAGATTTGAGCCAGCCTGTATCCGATATGGTAAAGTGAAGTCCGCCGTCCACTACCCTGTGCCAAAATACGCCCGTCATTATGTGCCCGAGAGGATATGTGAAATCCTGCGCTATCATTTTGGGATAGCCCGTTGTTCCGGAAGAAAATGCCACCAGCATAATGTCCTTCGCCATGGGGTTCTGCTCCCCCTTGGGTCTTTTCCATTCGCTGCTTGCACCTTCAAGAGCCGCTTCAAGGTCTATCCAGTCGTCTCCCGCGTCTTTATGCTTTGTCACCAGCTTGTATTTTACGGTCTTGTATTCGCCCTTGCCATCGTCGAAATACTTTGTGCAGTCTCCGTCTCCCGTGATGAGCACCGCCTTTATTTTGGCGGCGTTGCAGCGGTACACGTAGTCCTTCGCCATAAGCATATTTGTGGCTTGTACGGCTACGCAGCCTATTTTATGAAGCCCCAAAAGACATGTCCAGAACAGATAGCTGCGCTTGAGCACCAAAAGTACGAAATCGCCCTTTTTAAGTCCGAGCGACGTAAAATAATTGGCTGCCTTGTTTGAAAGAAGCATCATATCCTTAAAGGTAAAGCGTTTCTCCTCGCCCTCGTTCGAAACCCACAGCATGGCAAGCTTATCCGGTTTTGTTTTGCCGAGTTCGTCTATTACGTCGTAAGCGAAATTGAAATCGTCCTTCCATTTCAGCTTATAATTCTTCGTTATATCCTCGTACGATTTGAAATCGTCGCGGGATCTGCCCGTAAATTTTTCGTATATTACCATAACAATGTATCTTCCCCGTTTATTTTATTACCACGGCTATGAACCTGGTAGGCTCATCGCCTACAGCCTCTTCTGCGTGAGGTACCGCCGAATCGAAATAGACGCTGTCGCCCTCGGCAAGTTCATATGCCTGCTCGCCTATAAAAAACTTCATTTTGCCCTTTACCACGTAATTGAACTCCTGTCCGTCGTGACCGTGCATTTCGGGCTTTTTGCGGTTCGGGGTGAGCGTAACGAGAAACGGCTCTGCTTTTTTATCGCGGAAGGTGTACGCAAGGTGCATATAATCATAGGCTTTGTTTCTGGTTATCTCGTAGCCGTTACCGCCGCGCACCACGCAGCAAACGGAAAGCTGCGGCGACTGACCGCTGATGATATCCAGCACATCCACTCCGAACAGATCGGCGGCGTTATACAGAAAGCTGAATGAAAAATCCGACTTTCCGCTCTCGTAGGAAAGATACTCCTCC
>CAYTMY010000058.1:0-7216 GCA_964439075.1 uncultured Lachnospiraceae bacterium
TCCAAAAACCGAATATTGAGATAACCGATGTCAGTCCCGACAAGACATACGGAAAATTCGTGATAGAGCCGCTTGAAAGAGGCTATGCCACAACACTCGGTAATTCACTCAGAAGGATAATGCTTTCGTCATTGCCCGGCTGCGCGATAACAAGCGTGAAGATAGACGGCGTACTTCATGAATTTACAACGGTTGAAGGCGTGTCCGAAGACGTTGTGGAGCTAATACTTAACCTTAAGAAGGTCGTCTTCAAAATGTATGATGACGGTCCCAAGACAGTAAGAATCGAAGCTTCCGGCGAAAAAGACGTCACCGGCGCCGATATAATATGCGATGCCGATATCGAAGTGCTCAATCCCGACGTTCACATCGCTTCACTTATGAAAAACGCCGAACTCAACATGAGCATGATAGTTGAAAACGGAAGAGGCTACAATTCGGCGGAGAAGAACAAGAAGGAAGATATGCCTATAGGCACCATTCCGATCGATTCGATATTCACGCCGGCAAGAAAGGTCAACTTTGCCGTTGAAAACACGAGAGTCGGAAATATTACGGACCTTGATAAACTGACTATCGAAGTATGGACAAACGGCACCATTACGCCCGAAGAATCCATATCTCTTGCATCAAAAATACTCAACGACCACTTCCAGTTGTTTATCGACCTCAATGAGAATTTGCAAAACATGTCTCTCATGGTCGAGCGTGAGGAAAGCGTTAAGGAGAAGGTGCTTGAAATGTCGATTGAGGAGCTCGAGCTTTCGGTACGTTCAAGCAACTGTTTGAGAAGAGCGGATATTCACACTGTGGAACAGCTTATAAACAAAACCGAAGACGAAATGTCGAAGGTACGAAACCTCGGCAAAAAGTCACTCAATGAAATAAAGAAACGCCTTACGGAGATCGGACTTTCACTTAAACAAAACGACGACTGAGTAAGGTAGGCAGCAATAGCCTGCAAAATCCAGGAGGAAAAACATGGCCGGTTACAGAAAACTCGGAAAAACATCAGACCAGAGAAGAGCGCTTCTCCGCGGACTCGTAACTGATACGATCAAGTACGGCAGCGTAACGACTACCGTATTTAGGGCAAAAGAAGCTCGCAGAATGGTGGATAAAATGATTACTCTCGGAAAAAGAGGGGATCTCCATGCCCGCAGACTCGCTCTTTCGTATATATACGAGCCTGATGTAGTGCATAAATTATTTGACGAAGTAGCGCCTGCATTCAAAGAAAGAAACGGCGGCTATACAAGAGTCCTCAGATTGGGGACAAGACGCGGCGACGGAGCCGAAACAGCTATTCTCGAGCTTGTCGGAAACGAAGAATAGCAAACCTAAACCTGCAATATTATAAAATCATGTGCTTACGGGGCTTTTGTATCGGATGCGGCTTATTTCGCACTCATACGAGCCCTTTTAGCCTTATAAGAGAAAGTATGATATGACGCAGCAAAATTTTATAACGCTTAATAATGTGGAATATGTCTACGATATTGAGAATTATCCCGAGAAAAAAGCACTCGACAACATTAACCTTTCGATCGCACGCGGCGAATATGTGGCCGTATTGGGTCACAACGGAAGCGGGAAGTCGACTTTTGCGAAGCTTTTGAACGGGCTTATTTTGCCTACAAGCGGCGAGGTCATCGTAAACGGGATGAACACAAAAAACGAATCGGACCTCACCGAAATACGCCGCAGCACGGGTATGGTATTCCAGAATCCTGACAATCAGATGGTTGCAACTATCGTGGAGGAGGACGTAGCTTTCGGCGTGGAAAATCTCGGCATACCTGCCGCGGAAATAAGAAAAAGAATAGACGAAAGTCTCGATTCCGTGGGTATGCTCGAATTTAAGGATAAAAAACCTCATCAGCTTTCGGGCGGACAGAAGCAGCGCATCGCCATAGCGGGCGTACTTGCAATGCATCCCGAATGCATTATTTTCGATGAGTCCACCGCGATGCTCGACCCTGCGGGCAGACAGGACGTTCTTGAAATAATAGAGCGCCTGAACGATGAGGGTGTCACTATCATCCTCATAACACACAACATGGAAGAAAGTATCACTGCCGACAGAGTAGTGATTTTCAATAACGGAAAAATAGAAATGCTCGGAACGCCGAGCGAAGTGTTTAAAGATATACCAAAACTTCAGTCGCTTCGCCTTGATGTTCCCGAAATTGTCGAAATAGCGGATATTTTAAAAAGAGGCGGACTGGATATCCCCGAAGATATCTTATCGTCCGAACAATTGGTGGATGCGTTATGTCAATTGAAGTAAAAAATTTAACTCATGTGTATTCGCAAAATACGATATTTGAATCGACCGCCATTGAGGACGTGTCATTCAGCGTCGGTCCTCATGATTTCATCGGCATTATCGGACATACGGGAAGCGGAAAATCCACGATGATACAGCATCTCAACAGGCTTCTTACGCCGACGAGCGGTACCGTCATTGTAAATGGTATAGATATATCCGATAAAAAGAATGTTACCATGAAGGACATCTGCAAGCGCGTAGGCATCGTTTTTCAATATCCCGAGTATCAGCTTTTTGAAGATACCGTCTATAAGGACGTGTGCTTCGGACCTAAGAATATCGGCTACGATGAAGAAAAAATGAATCTTCTCGTAAAGCAGAGCATTGAACTGGTCGGGCTGGATTACGAAGAAGTTAAGGATAAATCTCCGTTTGAATTATCGGGGGGGCAAAAACGCAGAGTTGCCATTGCAGGTGTGCTCGCGATGAAACCGCAGATACTCATTCTCGACGAACCGGCAAGCGGACTTGACCCTATGGGCAGAAAAGAGATATTCGACAGTATAAAGAACATGAACAAGGAAGTCGGTATTTGCATACTTTTGGTATCGCACAGTATGGACGATATTGCGCAGTACGCCGATAAGGTAATGGTTTTCTCGGAGGGAAAGCTCGTAATGTACGCTCCTCCCGAAGAGGTCTTTGCCGATTCCGGATTTCTGCGCGATATGAGTCTCGACGTGCCTCAGGGCAAGCAGGTACTTGAAATGCTCAAGGAGCGCGGGATCGATATAGATACTACGCCGTTTACAACGAGCGGCGCTGCGTCGGAGATATTAAATAGGTTCAGAAAATGATAAAAGATATCACTATAGGACAGTATTACCCAACAAACTCTATAATCCACAAGCTGGATCCCAGAACCAAAATTTTGTCGACGTTTTTGTATATCATATTTCTCTTCGTCGCCAACAGTATATGGGGTTATCTTGCCGCGTTTGTTTTTCTTGCTGTCGTGGTCGCATTGTCGAAAATCCCGGTGTCGTACGTACTGAGAGGACTCAAAGCGGTCGTATTTATAATAATACTGACGGTAATAATAAATATGCTTTGGACTCCGGGCAACGTACTGTGGCAGTGGAAATTTTTGCGAGTCACGCAAGAAGGTTTGAGACTCTCCGTAAATATGGCGTTCAGACTTATACTGCTCATTTCGGGCACCTCCGTAATGACGCTGTGTACCTCAACGATAGCATTGACAGACGGTATGGAAGCGCTTATAAAAAGAGTGCCGTTTCTTAAAAATGTGGCGCACGAGCTCAGTATGATGATGAGCATTGCACTGAGATTTATTCCGACTCTTACAGAAGAGACCGACAGAATAATAAAAGCGCAAAAATCCCGCGGTGCGGACTTTGAAAGCGGGAATATATTTGCACGTGCAAAGGGACTTATACCCGTATTGGTGCCGCTGTTCGTAAGCGCATTTCAAAGAGCGAACGAGCTTGCCATGGCAATGGAGGCTCGTTGCTATCAGGGCGGAGAAGGCCGTACACGCCTAAAGGAACTGAAATATGAAAAGCGGGACGCTTTTGCGTATATGCTCGTGGTTGTCGCGATGGCATGTATATTCTTCACGCGTTATATAC
The DNA here is from genome assembly GCA_964439075.1 of uncultured Lachnospiraceae bacterium. GTDB lineage: Bacteria > Bacillota > Clostridia > Eubacteriales > Anaerofustaceae > CAYTMY01. Next base: position 3,922 of record CAYTMY010000058.1, read on the forward strand.
CGGTATGAATAACTTTGCGGTTAAAATAACCTATGACGGAACCGACTACTGCGGTTGGCAGCTACAGCCGAATGGAATAAGTATCGAAGAAAAACTTGTGAGCGCCATAAAATCTGTGACAGGCGATACAGTGAACGTATACGGCAGCGGCAGAACCGACAGCGGTGTGCATGCATTGGCTCAGGTGGCAAACTTCAAGTGTGATTTCGCTCACGGCGAAAATAAGCTTGTAGCAGCACTCAATGCCAATTTACCCGATAGCATACGCATTACGAAAGCCGCAGTGATGCCCGACGACTTCAACGCGCGTTTTTGTGCCGTTGCAAAAACGTATGTTTATTGTATTTTTAATTCAAGCATTTTTTCTCCCTTTTATTTAAACAGAGCTTATCATTATAAGTTTCCTCTCGATTTGGACAAAATGAACGAAGCCTGTGATATACTTAAAGGACAGCACGATTTCAGCGCTTTTATGGCAAGCGGCAGCTCCGTAAAAACCACTGTGAGAACTTTGTATGAACTTAAAGCGGAAAAATGCGGCGATATGCTCACGATTACCGCTTCGGCAAACGGTTTTTTGTATAACATGGTGCGCATATTGGCTGGAACGCTGCTGTATGCGGGAAACGGTAAAATGAGCTTAAACGATATAAAGACCGTGCTTGATTCCCGCCTTCGAGCCAACGGCGGTGCGCCGACTTTACCCGCCCGCGGTCTTTATCTGAAAGAAGTATATTACCCGAAGGAGTATGAGGATGTTTGGGAAAAAGCGTAACATAGAGAATATGAAGCTGTTGAAATACGTCGAAACTGATACGGAGGCATGCGTTGTGGCTTCCTTGCTCGATTCCTGCGGTATTTATTCGTACATGGATTATGACGGAATAGGCGGCAGTCTGAAAGTTGTCATAGGCAATACAAATCTGGGCGTAAACATATACGTAAAGCCCGAGGATTATGATAGTGCGAAGGCTATAATCGATACGCAGAGCGCGACGCTTTACGAAGTATAACAGCATAATATGAAAATCACTTTGGCATGTGGCGTTACGACCGCCGCGTGCTTTTTTATGATTTTTTGCGGGAAAGCTTCTTACGCGCAGCTTGGATTTTTCTCTTTTGCGAAAGGGTCGTTTTTTCGTCGTTCTTTGTTAAGAGAAATTTTAACAGTATAATGAGGATTAAAGTGAGCACTACTATGCTCACGTCGGAAATATTTATCTCAGGCGCGGCTCTTGGTTCAGTTTGATCGGCGGGTGGTTGTGTATCGGTGTTTCCATCAGTCGAAGCCGGCGGTATATCCGCATCGAGAGTTGACTCCGATATCTTGCCGATAAGGCTTATAAGCCTGTTTCCGTAACCTTCGCCGGGATATGCCCAGCCTGTCCCGTGCGGATTATCGCCGTAACCGAGATATTCCGCGTATGCGGCTTTTCTGCGAAGTCCTTCGCTGAAGCGCGGGTCTACGCAAGGTAAATTTAACGGCTCTTGCGATGCGTAGCATTTTAAATGCTGGACGACCGCAAGTATGCCTTCTTCCATACTCGCAAAGGACGCTCCTTGTGCTCCTCCTCCCACAGCACCCAAGCCGCCGAAGTTATTTTGCTGCGGCTGAACGTCTCCGCCGAAGTTGAGATAACCCGTTTCGTGCATCATGAGCGAAAAGGCAATGTCGTGGTCCACGCCCTCTTCGCCCGCATACTTTACGGTCGCCTCGGCAAAGCTGTACGCATACTCCTTTGTTATCGGGTTCAAACCGTTTTTATCATTGTTAGCAAAGAGATATTCCGCCATTTCCGCAACGGAGAGCTTGCCGTGTCCCATTATCGGAGTCAGCTGTTCATTGGCATAGATGCGAGGTGCGAAAAGCAGCAAAAAAAACATTAAAATCGGGCTGATTAAAATTACGACACATTTTTTCATCTTTATACCTCATAATCATCCTGATTTTATTATTTAAGAAACGAATAATATGGCGAAACGAAAAAGAAAGAAAAAAAGAATCAGAATAAAGAAGAAAGTCTCTTTCAAAAGTGGCGTGCTTTTGATTATAGCAGCGCTTTTTACCGCTTTTGTCGTGTATGTATATTCGGGGGTACCGAATATAGATACGTACACCTACAGGGAACAGACTTCAAGCGTTGTGTACACCTCAGACGGTCGTAATATAGGAGAAATATCTTCCAAAAACATTACTTATGTGGACAGAGAAGATATACCCGATTTGCTTATAAATGCAGTAGTATCGATAGAAGACAAGCGCTTTTATAAGCATAACGGTGTCGATATCATCGGTATTATAAGGGCGGTTATAAACAATATCAAGGAAGGTGAAATAGTAGAAGGTGCAAGCACCTTAACGCAGCAGGTCGCAAAGATACTGTTTTTTTCAAATGAGCAAAGTTACATCAGAAAGCTAAGAGAGGCTGTTTCGGCAATAAAGCTTGAAAGGAAATATTCGAAAGATGAAATTCTGACGATTTATCTCAACGAAATTTATTTCGGCGGCGGAGCCTTCGGCGTTTACGAAGCGAGCATGACTTATTTCAACGTGCCGCCGTCCGAACTGAGTTTGGCGCAGTCTGCCATGCTTGCGGGCATCATACAGGCGCCCAGTGCGTATTGTCCGCTTGACGCGCAGGGGTATGGGTATGCTTCGCAGCGTAAGGACAAGGTGATAAGTCTGATGCTCGAAAACGGCTATATCACCAAGGAGGAGGCTGATGCGGCTACGTCCGAACAGGTGGTGATAAACGGTGCATACGATGAGGAAACATTTGACTACGGCGAGGGAAGAAGCGGTTATAGGGCTTTTCTGAATAAAGTTTACGAAGAATCCATAGAGTGCCTTGCGGAGCATTACAAGAACGAATTGGGTTATAAGCAACCCGATGCTTACGAAAAGGCGGAAAGCTTGCTGTATTCGGAAAATTTAACGATAAACACCACCATGAATTATGAGATGCAGGAAAATATGCTTGAGGCGGTAAGCTATAGGATAGAGGAAAACGCGGACAACGTATCCTGCGCTTTCGTAAGCGTAGACGCCAAAAGCGGCGGTATTCTCTGTTATTACGGCGCCGACCACGACACTTATATTGACATGGCGGATACGCCCAGACAGTGCGGCAGCACTATAAAACCTTTGTATATGCTGTATCTTATCGAAAATGGTTTGGCTGATGAAAATACCGTTGTGCTCGATGCTCCTGTCGAAATAAACGGTTATTCCCCGGGAAATTACGCGGGTATATACAAGGGCTATGTCACAATGAGGGAGACTCTGACGGATTCA
>CAYTMY010000059.1:0-3060 GCA_964439075.1 uncultured Lachnospiraceae bacterium
CCGCAATGCCGCTGTCCTTGAGCTTGTTTTTCGCAAGGCTTTCCGCCTGCACGCCGTAAGGGTTTATATACTGCATATAGTCCGCCCCCGCGGCTCTGTTTGCTTTCTGCCTTTCCTTTGCCGCTTTATCAAGCGCCGCCTGCGCGTCTATATCGCCGTTTTGTGCAGCTTGCCTGAGCGATTCCTGTTTCTTCTTGAGCATGTCCTCAAGATATTCACTGCCTGTTTTATTCACTGTCGCCAAATGCCGTTTCCTCCTGTCCTCTCGTTAAATCGTTCAGCTCAAACGCCTCTCGTGCCGTAATGATTGCCGTAAGCTTTCCTTTGGGCGCGGAAGAATCGTCCTCCAACGCCTCCACGTATTCCTCAAAGCTTATAAAACCGTTTGCCAGAAGATTGGAAAGCGCCTGTTCGGAGGCATAACGGCTGTAGGAATTCATCGGAGAAACGTCCACCCTTATGTCGGGTTTTAACTTCTCCAAAAGCTCGGAAGCTATCATCTCCTGCATCACGTCTCCCGCGGGCGTGTACACCTGCGCCATAAGTCCGTTGGGGCTGTAGCACCGCCACAAATCGAACCATATACGCGCTATATCTTCCGCAAATTCTTTAAGCGCCGCCGCCTGGTTATTCAATGGCAGCGCTGCCGCGTCCTTTACGGCGATTATCGCCGCGCCCGAAGCCTGTTCGGGGTCGATATTGCCCGTAGCGGCTTCTCCCGCTCCCGCAAGCTCACGCGTTTTTGTCTCAAGCTCATAAACTATGCTGAGCGCCTGCGGATTTATCTGCGCCGGTTCCATATACGCTATAACGTCGCTTATACGCTGCATCTTGGGACTGTCGAGCCCTATCACGCTGCCGACTGTGTTCATCAGCTTCGTTATGTCCTCCTGCCCGCGTACCACGTCCTTGTTGTAGACCACATGCGGATACGCGCAGTGGCGTATCACCGCAAGGTATCTCGCCAAAGCTTTGTTTATCTCTATCTGATTCGGTATTTTGTTTATTATTTCTCCCACGCCCCTTGCGCAGCCCTTTTCGGGTATCCACGTATATTGAGCCACCGGGTAAAGCCTCATGCCCTCAATTTTCTCGGGAGGGCAGAATACGACGTCCTTCGTGCATTTCATGAAGTGCACGCATCCGTCCTCTTTCCACAGCTTTATAAGGCACAAGCATTTGGCGGCTTCGCCCGCGCTGTCGGCTTCCGCCTTTGCTTTGTCTCCCAGCTGTTCCGACACTTCCTTATCGGGCAATATAAGGGCTATGTCCTCTTCGGCTACCCCGTTTTCTCTCGCCTGTGCTATAACATCGCTTACATACGCCCGCTGCGCAAAGATGATATACTTTTGCTTTTGAAGGTCTCTTAACTGTTCGTCCGCCAAAAATACGTTCACAGCGTCGATGGGTTCATACTCCGTTTTTTCTCCGTCGTAGGAAAAATAAACGAAGGCGTCGCCCGTTACGGCCGCCTCCGTAGCTATGTCCCATATTCGTTTGTTCATCTTCAACTGTTCCCACGTGCGTGAAGCGTGCATATTGAGTTTTTCGCACACCTGCGAGTATATCTCCCTGTCCTGCGTATAATTCATGCTGGAAAAATTCTGGCACATGCCGTTTTGCGCCACCGTTGCCACTTTATGGTCGACTATAGGCGCGATAATGTTCAGGGCAGGCGGTTTTTCTCCGCTCACCTTCAGCCCGTCCCACTGGTCTCCCGAATAAAATTTCCAGCACTGTTCGCACTTGTCGAAGTACGAAAATTTTTCGAGATTTTCCTTTGCTCTTTTGTACTGTTCGTAAACGGACAGCGCGTCGTTATTGTTCATAAAATATCCTTCTGAGCCTTGTCCGTACCGTAGTTGTCGATGTTTTCAAGCTCAGTTGCAAGCCTCCTCTCTTCAAGCGACATTTCTTTTTTCTTCTCGTTCGCCGAAGCAAAGCCGCTCTTTGCAACACGGCTAACACAGCGGAGATTCCGCTTCTTTTCGCCTGCAATAAAAACGACCGTGCAAAGTGTGAGAAGCGAAAACACCGCTTCGCAGACCTGCGCGGCCGCAATGACCGTTTCAATCATTATGTAAAACTCCTTATATCATTTCTATCGGCTCTCCTCTTCCCAGAGGGTCGGGCGAAGGTTTTTCAAAGCTGAAATTGTACAGCTTTTTCGAAGGTGCAGGCGGCAGTGAAGAAGATTGTTGGGCGCGTATGTGCTGCGCTATGGCAAGGCTCATCACAAGGTCGTCATGACAGCCGCTCTCCGTCTGCGCCCTGCCGCGGTCGTTTCTCGTAAAGGTAAGCATCTCCTCAAGGGTCGGTTTATCGTTGATAAGATATGTCTCATCCCGCACAAAGCGTATGAGAAGCGCGAGTATTACAGGGCGGGTAACAAAAGTCGTTTTAAAACCGAAGCTTCTGCGCATGCCGCCGCCGAATGTATCGAACACCTCACGCACATACTGATTCGTATAGCCCAGCCGTTCAAGCTCTTTTACGGGATAAGAAGAGAAATTGGCCTCTATACCCACCAAAGCCTCGTTGTAATACATGCCCAAGCAGTAAAGCTGCCGCGCAAACACGTCCTCGTCGCACCTTGTATGAAGTACCGCCGCCTGTTCTCCCGTAAGATTGTTTATGACCTGCGCGGCAAAGAAGTCGCTGCCTTCACCTGCTGTATCCGCACCGATAACATACGGAGTATCAGCCGAAGGAGGTTCGTATATTCGTATACAGCCGTCATTTTTTTCATCGAAGCGTACGCCGCTTATCACGCTGCCGTCATACAAATATTCAAAATCTCCCCTTGCAAAAGGCTCCGCAAGCTCGCTTATGCGCTTTGCCACAGCTTCGGCGGCAAATACGCTCTTTCCGTACACGCCCCATTCGCCCAAACAATAAACACTGTAATAGTAAGGGTCTGTCTTTTTATAGCCTTCCAGCACGTCTTTGGCTTCTTTGTCCAAAAATCTGTTGTCGCGGTACGTGCTTTTGTGTACGGTTGCGTTTTTGTCCGTTGTATCGAAAAAGCGCTTCTTGAGCCAATGGTTGATATTCACGGGA
>CAYTMY010000059.1:3070-7176 GCA_964439075.1 uncultured Lachnospiraceae bacterium
ATCTGCTTGTAAAAGTCGGTTTTACCGCGCAGACGTATATCGAGCTGATTAAAATCGCTCAAGCTTATTTCGCTCGCCTCTTCTATCCATATCCCCGTGATATTGTAAATACTTTTGAGTTTGTCCGCATCGTCCAAGCCCGCAAAAAGTACCGTGCTGCCGTTTCGGCAGGTTATACTCATATCCGTTTTGTTTATTTTGAAACGCCGCACGTCATAAAATTCGCTTATCTGACCGCAGAGCTGCGAAAAACAGCTTTCGCGCAGAGTCCTCGCTACTTTTCTCACCACCAAAATGCGGTGTTTTTTCTCGCTCACTATGCGTTCGAGTATCTTTCTGCCCGCGAATATGCTCTTTCCGCTGCCCGCGCCTCCCATAAGCACCAAATATCTGCTTTTGTCCTTATACAGCGCAAAAAACGGCTCGTTGGTCGTATTCATTAAATTTTGTTCCCACTCAGCCGTTTCGCACGCCTTGTCTATCTCCGTTTTATCTGTGCTCTTTGACATAATTCTCCATAAACTCCAGCTTTTCCTCAAGGCTCATCGCACTGAACGGGCTTTGTTCGTTCTCGCCGCTGTTTTTATCGTCCGAAAACGCGCCCTGCACCTTTGCCAAAAGTTCCGATACCTTCAGCTTGTCCTTCAGCTCGCTCTGCTCATCGCGCATTACCTCCGTCCAAAAGACGGTAATCTCGCACACGTCCGCCACCTTGCTGTTTTCAGCGCTCTTTTTGCTTTTTCCGCTCACCTACACGCTCTCACCTCCTTTACCCATCGTCCGACGATAGCATATTAACTCATGAGACGATGTCCGACAATGGCAAAAAGTGCCATATTTATTTTCAGTCGAAAAGTACGCAAAGCTTATTTCATTGTGCTTTAAAATAAGCATGCGTTCATGTATAATTACATTCAGAATCTTAAAGGAGAACATACCATGAGCCGACTTGACACAATAAACGAATACGCCGAAAAATATAAGGAAGAAATGCTTGCCTCTATAGCCGAGGTAATAGCCATAGACAGCACCGAACAAGAACCCAAGGAGGGAATGCCCTTCGGAGAAGGCCCCGCAGCGGCTTTGAAAAAAGCTCTCGAAATAGCGGATACTCTCGGTTTTAACGTAAAAAATCTCGATAATTACGCAGGTTACGCCGAAATAGGAGAGGGTGATGAGATAATAGGAGTGCTCGGACATCTCGACGTAGTACCCGCCTCAGACGGCTGGGACACCGACCCGTTCAAACTCATTCAGAAGGACGGCGTGCTGTACGCCCGCGGCGTCACCGACGACAAAGGACCTATCATAGCGGCGATGTATGCGGCAAAAATAGTTGCGGATATGGACGTACCTCTCAGCAAAAGGATAAGAATAGTTTTCGGAACCAACGAAGAGACGGGCTTTGGGTGCGTAAAGCATTATGCCGAAGCAGAGGGCGGCTTTGACTGCGGCTTTACTCCCGACGCAAGCTTTCCTCTCATATTCGGAGAAAAAGGCAACTACAACGCCTGCTTCTGCGGCAAGACAAACACGCCCGGCTCTAAAATACAAATTGTATCCATAAAGGGCGGCGAAGCGAAAAATATAGTGTGCGGAAAATGCACAGCGCAGCTCAAAACGACCGAGAACCACGATAAAATAGCTTCAAAGCTGAAAAAGTATGCAGATAAAAATACCCTTGAAGCGGAAAGCTCTTCACAGGGAGATATTCTCACTCTAACGCTCATCGGCAAACCCGCGCACGCCTCCACGCCCGAACTTGGCATAAACGCGGCAAGCCACCTAATGAAATTTTTAGAGGAATTTATCCCCGAAAGCCCGTTCATAAAGGGCTACAATAACGCGATAGGACTGAGTTATGACGGCTCAAAAGCGGGTATAGCCTACTTTGATGAGTACGGAGCTCTCACCTTTAACGTGGGCACGCTTGAAGCAAACGAATACACCGCAAGCGGCACCATAGACATACGCTACCCCATTACGACAAAAGATTTTAAACCCTACTCCGATACGCTTGCCGAAACGCTGATAAATAACGATATGCAGCTCGACGCATACACCATAGGCAAGCCTCTCTTTGTCGACCCCGCTTCAAGTCTCGTAGCCGAACTGTACCGCGCCTACACCGAAGTAACGGGAGATACGCAAAACAAACCCTACACCATAGGAGGCGGAACATACGCCAAGGCGTTCGACAATATAGTCGCTTTCGGACCCGAATACCCCGGCTATGAGCACAATATACATACCGCCAATGAACAAATGCCCGTAGAATACCTCATGAACGCGGTAAAGGTGTACGCAAACGCGCTGATAGCACTGTTGAAAATATAGAATTCCTCAAACACAAAAATGAAGATTTATCATTGCACATAATACAAAATATGCTATAATCAATACTCGCGGGAAAGCTGTGTTTCCGCGGATAACGGAGAGGTATCGAAGTGGTCATAACGGGGCGCACTCGAAATGCGTTGACGCCTAAAGCGTCCGTGGGTTCGAATCCCACCCTCTCCGCCAGAAACGCGTTTGTTGCACAAACGCTCAATTACCCGAATCTCTGAATTGCATGGCAATTCAGCAAGACGAAGCTATGCAAGAGAACGAAGCGATTCGCTGAATGATGAATATTGAAGAATGAATAATTAAGAATGTCAAATGGCAAGCCTAAGCGTTTCTGTACTATTCACTATTCAATATTCATTTTTCATTATTCATTAAAAAGGGAATAGACGAATGAAAGAAAACATACTTATTGAAAAATCGTTATCCTTTGCCGCCGATATAGTTAAGCTCTATTCATTTTTAACTAATGAAAAGAAAGAATCCGTCATCTCAAAACAGATAATCAGAAGCGCGACATCAATAGGCGCAAATATCAATGAAGCAAACTACGGAGTCAGTAGAGCTGACTTTATAGTCGAAATGCAGATTGCCCTAAAAGAAACTGCTGAAACCGAATATTGGCTGAAGCTATTACAACTTTCAGAATATATTTCCGAAGAAAAAGCACAGCTTTTAATTAACGAGTGCTTGGGAATCAAGAGAATGCTTATTTCCTCCCTCAATACCGCAAAAAGCAATAAATAATATCCGATATCTTTTTTATACAGCAATCCAGGAACAAAAACAAATTGCCTATTACGACAGCCGCATAAGGAAGTATAAAAAATCCCCGCCGAAAAGATAAGACCCTTCGGAGGGGATTGCTCTATGTAGTATTATGCTCATAATCTCCACGACAAACGGGGAGTTATTGCTCCATATACTTTGCGTAATCGGTAAATAATGCCCTTGTAAAACTTTCCAGATAAGTTTGATCAAATTCGTTTTCGAAAGTGAGTTCTTGTTCATATCCGTAGGCGTTGCCATTATGAATATCGCCCTTGATTTTGATATGACCTCCGCAACAAGCCATAAACTCTATATAGCAGTGTACTCCGTATGGCTCTTCCAAGCGTGCAGAGCCTTTAAGCGTTTCATACAGTTCGTTTAGATGCACGGCAAAATCCGCAAGACCCCGAACATCAATATCCATCACGGATTCAGCGGAAAACCCATAACTGAATATCTTTATGTTAAGGACGGTATTTACCGGAAACGGAAGGTCGTCTTGATGTACTTTCGGTTTTAATTCCAAAAGGAAGTTTTCTGTTTCCAATCTATACATAGCATCACTCCAAATTACGATTTGTCTGTATAGCACATATAATACCGCGCTTTAGCAAGCAGGCACATATTCCAAATGCAAAGGCACTTCCTTATATGGCTGTCGCTAAATGGCAAATTTTTTCGTTCTTCATCGGAGCATAAGTTCGCTTATCAAAATCATCCGAGGGTAAATCTCAGCCTAAGAACGCTTCGGCATATCTTCGCCTTGCTGAATTTCATGCTGAAAAATTCAGGTGCGCCGTCTTCTTCATACTCAGAGCCCTTATTGCGCCCCGTCATATCCCGCCTGTGTGTCATTCAGCACAAGCCCGATAAAAAGAATATAAAACACGGCACAAACCCTTGATACTACTGGGTTTTTGCCGTGTTCCGCTTTCGTTTTGTCGCTTGTTTGTCGCTTAAATCTGCTAAACGATACTTAAAGATAAGCC
>CAYTMY010000060.1:0-7157 GCA_964439075.1 uncultured Lachnospiraceae bacterium
CTGCTCGGCGCGGTAATTTTCGAGCGCATACCTAAACGAGCGCATCATAAAGTCTATGGCGCGTCTGCTTACAGGAGCTTTCGGGCACAGCTTTTCAAAGGCGTGAAAGCCTCCCTCAAATTCGGCAAAGTCGACGGGAACTCCCGCTTTTTCAAGCTCCTTCATATATAGTACCGTTTCGTCGTAAAAAGGGTCTGCGGTGCCTATGAACGAGCAGGCGGGAGGCAGTCCGCTTAAATCTTTTTCGCGCGAAGGCGCCGCGTAGGAAGGTACTTCGTTTGTTGCGCAGAGCTCGTTTAAATACAGCTTCCACGCGTTTTCGTTTGAGCGCGCGTTCCACGAAGGAGCGTCGTTGTCCTTCATGGAAGCTGTATCCATGCGGTCGTCGAGCATCGGATAGAGCGGCATTTGGTACGCTACTGCGACTTCTTTTTTATCTCTTGCGTAAATACACAGAGCCGCTGTAAGTCCCCCGCCCGCGCTCATTCCGCCCACAAAAATGCAGTTGGGGTCTATACCCAAGTCTGTGCAATTTTCCTTTATCCACACAAGGACCGCATAGCAGTCTTCAAGGGCTGCGGGATAGGGTTTTTCCGTCGAAAGACGGTAGTCGGGCGCAACAACCGTGCAGCCGCCTTCCGTTATAAACCGCTGTATATACGTCTTATCCTGTTCGGGCACGCCGAAGGCAAAGCCGCCGCCGTGCAGCCACAAAAGTACGGGCGAGTTTTCACCTTTTTCTTTCGGCTCGCAAAGGCACAGTCTGAGAAGACTGCCGTCGCTTCTCTTTATATATTCATCTTTTGACGAGAAAAGGAGGCTTCTCATTTTTCCCCTCATAAGCCCTGTGATAAAAGCCGTGACAAACAGGGTACGCCGTGTGAAATACGGCAAAAAAAATCTTATTATGCGCCCCATTCCGCGAAGCTCGGGAGCTATCATTTCATCGCTTACGCGCATCTTTTCCTCCGCACTTTCAGTATGCAGCTGTGCATAATACACTGCGGCATTCTGCACAAAATTATATTTTCAAACAAATTTTATATTTCCCCACGCGCCGACCTTCTTGTTGCAAACTATCACCACGCCGCTTATACCCTTTATAGTGACTGCGCGTTCTATCGCTCCCGTTATATCCTTTTCGCTTTTTACCATATTGCAAAGAGCCGTCGCCGCCGCGTCCGCAAGAGCGCCGCTTTCGGAAAGCACCGTGACGCTGTCCGCTCCGCCTAAGCTGAGGGAATGTCCGTAGGTGGCTGAGGAGGTGCATACCGATATGGGCGTATCCTGCGCTGCTATCTCGAGACGAAGGTTTTGATTCAGCGTATTATTGACGGCATAAACGGATACAATACGTTTTTGGGAGCTTATCATGAATATATCCCCGCCGTTTTCGACTATGACGTTTTCGCATGAAAAATGCAGGTAACGCGCGAGCTTTTCGGCAATGGCGCCTGCCACCGCCGCCATGGGACCCACATCGCATTTCTTTGCCGCCTCGGACATTTCCCGGGCAATATCGGGGCAATCTTTGCGCGGCTCATACGGAGTGAGTGTGCTTTCGAAAACGGGGTCGGAAGCTATGTATGCTTCAAGAGAAGAGCGTATGTTTTTCACAAAGGCGAGAGAAAATTCGCTTTTGTCTGTCTGTGAGGCGATGTAAAGGTCGGTCTGTTTGTATTTTACTCTGTAATATACAAGGTCTTCGCTTTCAAAGGTTCGGCGGTAAAATCTATCCATATTTTTCGGTTCTCCGCAGTATTTTACGGCTTATCAATGATAAGTATTATAGCATATATCGCTTGCAATACGCCTAAAAAAACCATATAATGAAAGTTGTTCGTTTTACAAAGAAAACAGGCGCACGGCGCTTTAAATAAAAGGAGAAACGAAATGTCATACACAATAGCTGTAGCAGGCAAAGGCGGAACGGGAAAGACGACGATATGCGGCATGATGATAGATTATCTGATAAAGCACGATAAGTCGCCTATACTGGCGGTGGACGCCGACGCAAACTCCAACCTCAACGAGGTCCTCGGAGTCGATATAGAAGATACCTTGGGAGATATAAGAGAAGAAATAAACAAGGCAGAAACAGCTCTTGTAAGCCCCATCCCCAAGGGCATGACAAAGGCGGATTACCTCGATTTCAAATTCGGAGAAGCTCTTACGGAAACAAAGGATTTCGATATGCTCGTAATGGGACGCACTCAGGGAGAGGGCTGCTACTGCTACGTCAACGGGATGCTCAAAACACAGGTACACAAGCTTTCGGGCAATTACGCTTATGTCGTAGTAGACAACGAAGCGGGCATGGAACACATCTCGAGAGGCATACTGCCCAAGGTGGACGCGCTGATATTGGTCAGCGATTGCTCTGTAAGAGGAGTGCAAGCGGTGGGAAGAATAGCGCAGCTTGCAAAGGATATAAAATTGAATCCAAAGGTTTTAAAGCTTATAATAAACCGCGCACCGGACGGAAAACTAAGCGACGGCATCAAAAATGAGATTCAAAAACAGCATCTGGAGCTCATCGGTGTTGTGCCTCATGACGAAATGGTGTATAATTACGATACCGAAGGTAAGCCCACGAGCAAGCTTGAGGATACCGCTCCCAGCAAGGCGGCGGTCAACGAGATTATGAACAAGCTTTCACTTTAAAGAAGTCGGCGGAAAGAAACCGGCTATGCTTTAGCAATACATTACACGATACCGGCTTGTTATAATAATAAACAATATATTTTTTTACAGGGAGGAATCACAAATGCCTTTTACAAAGACGCCACAAAAATTCAACGGCAGTATCGGCACTGTTGAAATCGGCGCCGGCGAGAAGAAGACCGTGATCGGAGGAGAAAAAAGCTTTGCGTTTTATTCGTTTGACGCAGAATGCGAAGTATCTCCCAAGATCGGTGTCGAAGTATCCGATATGGAAGCGGAAGAGATATTTGACGGTCTTGCCGAATTCTACGCCGGAGTAAATTCCGTAGTTGAAATAGCAAAGAAAGCCGATTCTATCGAGGGAGCAGATTTTATCTGCCTCAGATTTGAAGGAGCCGACCCCAACGGAGAAAACAAGTCCGTTGAAGATTGCGTAGCGCTTGCCAAGGAAGTCGTCGCCGCAATAACAAAACCGCTTGTGATAGCGGGCTGCAAAAACGCCGAAAAAGACGCGCAGCTTTTCGAAAAGATAGCTGACGCACTTCAGGGCAAGAACGTACTGTTCATGTCCGCAAAGGAAGAAAACTACAAGGGCGTGGGCGCGGCGGTAGGTCTTGCCTACGGACAGAAGGTCGGCGCGGAATCCGCCGTTGACATCAACCTTGCAAAACAGCTCAACGTTCTGCTTACACAGCTCGGCGTAAGCAAAGAAAATATTGTTATGAATATAGGCAGCGCGGCTGCGGGCTACGGCTTTGAATATGTCGTATCCACCTTCGACAGAGTAAAGGCGGCTGCCCTTTCGCAGAACGACGGTATGCTTCAAATGCCCGTCATTACGCCTGTTTCCTTTGAAACATGGACAGTAAAAGAAGCTGTCATGGCAGAATCGGATATGCCCGAATGGGGCTGCAGAGAAAAACGTGCGGTCACTATGGAGGTAGTAACGGCGGCGGCATGTCTCGCAGCGGGAAGCAACGCCGTAATACTCAGACATCCCGATTCCGTGAAAACGCTCTCAAAAATGATAAAGGAACTAATATAGGAGGAAGCAGACGATGGCACTTACAGGAATAGATATTTTTAAAGTAACACCGAAAACAAACTGCAAAGACTGCGGCTGCCCGACTTGTATGGCCTTTGCTATGAAAGTAGCTCAGGGCGGAATGCAGCTCGAAGCTTGCCCGCATCTTTCGGATGAAGTAAAGAATCAAATGGCGGAAGCGACTGCGCCTCCGATGAAGACGATAAAATTCGGCACGGGCGAAAACGAACACACGCTCGGCGGAGAAACGGTACTTTTCAGACACGAAAAGACCTTCGTAAGCAAGAACCTCTATGCGGTAAGCGTATGCAACGCGGCGCCCGACGAACACAACGCAAAAGTGTTTGAAGATATCGCAAAGATAGATTACGACCGTATCGGCGAAAGAATGTTCGTCGAAATACTCTTCGTAAATTACGTAGAGGGCAAGGACGAAGCAAAATACATCGACCTCGTAAACAAAGCAAAAGCGGCGAACAGAGCTATCATCATCAGCTGTGAAAATCCCGACGTTGCAAAGAAAGCTCTTGATATAGTAAAGGACACCAAGCCCATTCTTCTCGGCGCAACTGCGGCAAACGCGGAAGCAATGAACGAAATAGCCAAAGAGTACGGCGTTGTGCTCGGCGTAAAGGGAGCGAATCTCGACGAACTCTACGATACGACGGCGAAACTCGAAGGACTCGGCAACAAGAACCTCGTTTTGGACTGCGGTATCGAATCAATTAAATCCGCCTTCGAAAATGCGGTGCAGATAAGACGCGCCGCTCTCAAGGACAACAACAGAACACTCGGTTATCCTTCGATAGTCAACCTTGAAAGACTGGCACACGGCGACGACTACCTCCAGAGCGCTCTCGCTTCGGTATTCACGCTCAAATACGGTTCCATCATCGTAATGGAAAACATGGACTATGCTCAGGCGCTTTCGCTTTACGGTCTCAGACAGAACGTATATACGGATCCGCAGAAGCCGATGAGAGTCACACCCGGTATTTATCCGCTCAACGGTGCGGACGAAAACTCGATATGCGCCATCACGGTCGACTTTGCGCTTTCATACTTCGTCATTTCCGGCGAAATGGAAAGAAGCGGAGTGCCTATCAACCTTATCGTTTCGGACGCAGGCGGATATTCCGTTCTTACGTCATGGGCGGCGGGTAAATTCTCCGCTGGAACCATCTCCAAGTTCTTCCAGGAGAACGGCATCGAAGACAAGGTCAAATCGAGAAAGCTCGTACTGCCCGGTAAGGTTGCGGTACTCAAGGGCGAACTCGAAGAGAAACTCCCCGGCTGGGAAATTCTCGTAGGACCGAACGAAGCTCTTCAGGCTGTCAAGTTCTTCAAAGATTTATAGAATATAAGAAAATAAGGAGTTTAAAATGGCAAAATTTGTAACAATCGGTGAGAGACTTTCCACCACCGCGCCGGCCGTAAACAAAGCTTTTGCGGATAGAGATCCCGAACCTATCATCCTCAGAGCGAAACAGCAGCTTGACGCAGGCGCCGTATATCTCGACGTAAATATCGGACCTGCCGAACGCGACGGAGTAGATTTGATGAAGTGGGTCGTGCCCCTTCTGCAGACAGAATTCGACAACGTACCCCTCGCTTTGGATACTTCCAACAAAGAGGCTATCGAAGCGGGTATTTCCGTATACAACAGAACAAAAGGCAAGCCGATAGTAAACTCGGCCGACGCTGCCGGAAGGATCGAAAATATCGATTTGGCAGCGGCAAACGACGCTATAGTTATAGCTCTCTGCAACGGCGAAGGCATTGCCGGAAGCAACGATGAACGTATGGTATATTGCCAGACGATGCTTGAGCGAGGCATGGGGCTCGGTATGGACCCCTCCGATATGTGGTTCGATCCTCTTTTCCTTGTTATAAAGGGAATGCAGGATAAACAGATGGATGTTCTCAACTTCATCGGCGACCTCAGCGATATGGGACTTAACTCGACGGGCGGTCTTTCCAACGTGTCCAATGGTATGCCCAAAGCTCTGCGCCCGATACTTGACTCGGCTACGGTGGCAATGGCTATGATGAAGGGCTTCACCTCGGCAATAGTCAATCCCAACGATTTAAGACTTATGGAAACCATTAAGTCCTGCGACGTTATAAAAAACAACTTCTTATATGCAGATTCGTTCCTCGAACTGTAATTAAAAGCCGGGGGGAAAGCCTCTCCCCGGTAAAAATAACGTCAAAATATTGGCTTTAAAGCAAATCATTCAATGCTTAAATATATATCATATAGGAGGAAAATATGAGCGTATTAACAGATCTGATCTATGGCGGTTCCGACGCGGTTGCCGGATTGACGGAAGGCGCGGTCAACGACGCCATAGCAAAACACGGAGCGGATAAAAAAGTAGCAATGCCCGACACCGCATACTTTTTGCCGACCATTTTTGCCGCTACCGGAGTTAAGGTAGAAAAGCTAGGCGACCTGCCCGCATGCGTAGGCGTACTCAAGAGCCTTATCACACATGAAGAGGACTTGGGCGCTGCCCTCAACGCGGGGCTTGCAACGGCGGTAGGCGCGGAGATAATCGAAGCGCTGAAATATGTCGAAAAAGAAAATCCGTACGAAAACGAAGGCGGCATAGGTTTTGTGCCCGACCCCAGTATCCGTTCACTCGGCGTACCTCTCGTTACGGGCGATATGCCCGGAGTAGCGGTAGTGCTCGGTAAAGCCGACAATCCCGACGACGTTGTGGCGGTAGTAAAGGATTACCAGAGCAAGGGTATACTTTCCTTCCTCGTAGGCGACGTTATCGACCAGTGCGCGGCAGGCGGAGTGAAAATGGGTCTTGACTACAGAGTAGTTCCCCTCGGACATGACGTAACGGCCGTTATACACGTAGTGACAGTAGCCGTAAGAGCGGCGCTTATCTTCGGCGGAATTCAGGGCGGAGACCTTGCGGGACTTTTGGCTTACACCAAGGAAAGAGTACCTGCCTTTGTAAATACCTTCGGCGCTATAGACAACGTAGTCGTATCGGCGGGAGCAGGCGCGATAGCTCTCGGTTTCCCCGTAATAGTTGATATAGACCTCGGTGAGAATCAGGTACCCGGAGCGCTCGAATCCGTACTTGACCACACGCAGACGGTCAAAAAATCGCTTGAACTCAGAAACATAAAGATAAAACATACACAGATAGACATTCCCGCGGCATGTGCAGCGGCATTTGAAGGCGAAATAATCAGAAAAGCCGACATGCACCTCGAAATAAACGGAGAAAAAGTGCCCACCTGCGAACTTCTCGTAATGAGAGACGAAGACAAGATAGAGGACGAAAAGATAACTCTTATCGGACCCGACCTCGACGGCGAAGCTCCCGTATATCTGCCTTTGGCGACCATAGTGGAAGTATACGGCAAAAATATGCAGGAGGACTTTGAACCCGTTCTCGAACGTAAAATACACGGCTGGCTCAAC
>CAYTMY010000061.1:0-551 GCA_964439075.1 uncultured Lachnospiraceae bacterium
GCTATCAAAAAATGCCATCAAACACTTTGGGGTGGCGGACGTCTTTCTCCACCTACAGCTTTTGGTGAACTGTGCAAATTGATATTTTTACGCGGCAAGGTGCTTTCCGAACATACATGGAGTATAATCCATTATCGGAGATGAAACGATGAAAACCAGATGGTATAAAAATGCCGTAGTATATCAAATATATCCGCGCAGCTTTAAGGATTCAAACGGCGACGGTATCGGCGACATCAACGGCATCATATCAAAACTCGATTATATAAAAAGCCTCAATGTAAGCGCCGTGTGGCTCTCTCCGTGCTCCCCGGATGCGGACAACGGCTATGACATCAGCGATTACCGCGGCATCATGCCCGACTTCGGAACTCTCGAAGACTTCAAGGCACTCGTAGCGGGCTTGCATGAGCGCGGACTGAAACTGATAATGGATCTGGTGGTGAATCATACCTCAGACGAGCACCGTTGGTTTTGCGAAAGCAGAAAAAGCACGGACAATCCCTACAGAGATTATTATATATGGAAAAAAGGCAGAGGGAAAAACGGCA
>CAYTMY010000061.1:561-7101 GCA_964439075.1 uncultured Lachnospiraceae bacterium
TCGAACAACCGGCGAACGCCTCCTGCCCTATCGCGAGCAGGTTTGCCGGCAGCGCATGGAAGTACGATGAACCCTGTGGCGAGTGGTACCTTCACTTGTTCGGCGAAAAACAGCCGGACCTCAACTGGGACAATCCCAAAGTGCGCGAGGAGGTCGCCGATATATGCAATTATTGGTTTGAATTGGGAGTAGACGGCTTCCGCTGCGACGTCATCACTTATATTTCAAAGAAAAAAGAACTTCCGAACGGCAAACCGCATTTTCTTTTGCGCGGGGATGAGCATTTTATTCTGGGTGAAAAGATACATGAATATCTCAACGAAATATACGAACGCGCATGGAAATACCGCGATTCTCTTATTGTGGGAGAAGCCGTCGGCATCGACAGCACGAGCGTGGAAGCTATAATAAAAGAAGAACGCAACGAGCTAGACAGCGCCATTTCGTTTGAGCTTATGGAGGTGGATATGAAGATGAATATCATACCCTCCCGCTTCGATCTCGTCAAATTCAAACAGGTCATAAACAAATGGCAGAATTTACCCGCCGAGTGCTGGAACACAATATATTACGAAAACCACGACCAGCCCAGAAGCGTATCGCGCTACGGAAACGCACAGGGTACTTATACAGACAAGCTTGCGGAAATGTTGGCGGTATCTCTGCATTTACAAAGAGGAACGAGCTATATTTATCAGGGTGAAGAAATAGGCATGACCAACTGCCCCTTTGAAGAGGACGATTATAAAGACGTCGCATCAGTAAAAGCACTCGAACTCACCCGCCGCTACGCGCCTTTTTTTCTGAATTACGTAAAAAAAGTCCTATCCAAACGCGCAAGAGACAACGCACGTACGCCCATGCAATGGAACAGCGATAATTATGCGGGGTTTTCCGACTCTGCACCGTGGATGAAGATAAACCCGAATTATACCGAAATGAACGTGGAATCTCAGGAAAGAGACTCGGATTCCGTACTGAATTTTTATAAAAAGCTTATCGCCTTCAGGCAGGACAATGACATAATCATAAACGGCGACTTCAAACTTTTGCTTACTATGAGCCGTGAATTATTTGTATTTGAAAGAACTCTCCTCAACAAGGCGCTGTTTGTAATATGCAACTTTACACAAAAATACGTAAGCTTTACACCTCCCGAACCCATAGCATACGAAAAGTGTGAGCCGGTTATCCAAAATTACAAAGACGCACCCGCAAAACTGTGCAATATGCTCTTGCGTCCTTACGAATGCATCGTTTATCAATTGAGCGTCTGAGATTCAAAACAGTACTTTTATGCATTTTTCTGCGTTTTTTTGCACAAGGCTCAGGGAAAGGATTTTGTTTCCCGTCGGTTTATGCTACAATATTTAATATTTATAATAACAAAATCTGTCATTTTATAAGGAGTTTATATGGATTCATCACAGATATGTATAATGATAGCGATAGTCGTGTATCTTGTCGGAATGCTGTTTATCGGCATTAAAGTTTCCAGAAAAGACATGACTGTGGGTGATTTTTACCTCGGAGGAAGAAAACTCGGTCCCTTTGTTACTGCTATGAGCGCCGAAGCAAGCGATATGAGCAGTTGGCTGCTCATGGGACTTCCGGGAGTCGCATATTTGAGCGGTGTAGCGGACGCCGCGTGGACCGCTGTAGGTCTTGCGGCAGGTACGTACATAAACTGGCTCATAGTAGCCAAAAGAATACGAAGGTATACCGTTGCGGCGGAGGCTATTACGATACCCGAATTTTTCTCGAAAAGATATAAGGACAATAAGAATATTCTCGCCTGCATAGCGGCGCTGGTAATAATCATTTTCTTTATCCCCTATACCGCCTCGGGCTTTGCCGCCTGCGGCAAGCTATTCAGTTCACTCTTCGGCGTAAATTATATGACGGCCGTTCTCATAAGCGCTGTGGTCATAGTCGGCTACACGGCTATAGGCGGGTTTCTGGCGGCAAGCACCACAGACTTTGTTCAAAGCATTGTAATGACGATAGCTTTAGCCGTAGTGCTTTTCTTCGGCATAAGCACGGTAGGCGGCTTCGGCGCGGTGGAAACCAACGCACAGGCTTTGCCGGGCTATTTGAGCCTTACCGCTTTGTATGACATAAAGACACATTCTTCTTCGCCCTACGGCTTTATAACCATCATTTCCACCAGCGCGTGGGGGCTCGGATATTTCGGTATGCCCCATATTCTTTTGCGCTTCATGGCTATAAAAGACGAAAACAAGCTGAAGACCTCCAGAAGGATAGCCTCCGTATGGGTGGTAATATCGATGGCGGCGGCTATTTTGATAGGCATAGTGGGTTTGAGCATGTCTGCAAACGGAGTTCTTCCCATGCTTGAAGGCAGCGACTCCGAAACGATAATAGTGCAGATAGCAAATCTTCTGAGTAAAAACGGCATACTTCCCGCTCTTGTGGCAGGCGTCATACTCGCGGGCATTCTTGCCGCCACCATGTCCACGGCGGATTCACAGCTGCTTGCTGCCTCTTCGAGTATTTCGGAAAACCTCTGCCATGACTTTTTAGGTATAAAACTCTCCACAAAGCAATCAATGATAATAGCGCGAGTATCTCTCATCATCATCGCCTGTATCGGAGTATTCATAGCGAGAAACCCCGACAGCTCGGTATTCGGCATAGTTTCCTTCGCATGGGCAGGTTTCGGCGCGGCGTTCGGACCCGTTGTACTGTTCGCACTCTTTTGGCGACGTTCCAACAAATGGGGCGCGCTTGCGGGCATGGTCTCGGGCGGAGCTATGATATTTATATGGAAATATATGGTGCGTCCTCTCGGCGGAGCATGGAATATTTACGAGCTTCTCCCCGCCTTTATAGTGGCGTGCATATTTATAGTCGCGGTCAGTCTGCTTACCGCACCTCCCGAAAAGGATATAACCGACACCTTCGATAAAGTAAAAGCAATGAAATAGCGCATTCAAAACGGCTTCGGTAAAAATACCGAAGCCGTTTTTATGTGCAAAAACTTATAAAACATTCCGCTTTGAAATATCTTTGGTATATATGCGGTTATCGGCGTATATCTTTATACAGCGAATAAAAATCCGCCTCCATATTTTCCTGCTTTTGCGCGTGCCATTTAAACACGTCGTCAAGCGCTTTATTGTACACAACTTTTGCGAGCTCTCCCGTAAAGAGTTCCGTAAGCATGTCTCTTTCAATGATTCCTATATCCTCATCGCGTTCGTTTTAATAAAAGGCTTCTATTTTAGAAGCGATGAGTGATTTCTCTTCCGATGTAAAACCGAATCCGTTCATTTTAACAGCAATGCCCTGTCCTTTTCATCAACTTTGTTCTTATCTCTTTTCTTCTTGCCTTTCGCGATTTCCCGCGCTTCCTTTGCCTTTGTAAGCCTTGCGTTGTCCGACTTTTCGAGCAGCCCGCCTATGCACAGCGCGATACATACTCCCATGCTAAGACCGTAGCTCACATTGCCGTAAACATACACGAAGATAATGCCGAGAATCAGCCCCGCAGCTACGTACAAAAAAAATCTGTTTTTTTCGGGGCGTTTTTTTTCAAACAGAAGGTTTTCGCCTTTTTTCGCATATTGCACAAAGCCCGCTTTTTCAAGCACACGTACGGAGGCCGCATTTTCTTTTTCGGTCTGCGCCGTTATAAAAAATACGCGTCTTCCGGCAAAGGCAAATCTGCACAGCGCGCACAGCGCCTGCGTGGCGTACCCCTTGCCGCAAAAGGCTTCGTTTATCCCGTAACCTATTTCCACAGCACCGTCTTTGGGCTCTCCCATAAAGGCTATACTGCCGACTTCGGCTCCGTCCTTTAGCTTTATGCTCCATAAGGTATACCACAAATGCTCTTTAGTGTTTTTTCGGGCAGCAGCGAGCATTTCACCGTACGCCTCTTTTAAGTGAGCGTCTTGCTCGCGCATTATCTTTTGCTCAAGTTCTTCGTCAGCCAAAGGTTTGATAACGAGCTCATCTGTTTTCAGCTTTAATATTTTTTCCGCAATCATTTCATCATCTCTTTTCGGAATCATTATAGCATACGCCGTGCAAATAAAAAAAGGCGCTTGCAAAAGCGCCTTATAATGTTTTACTGTACTTCGATGCTGTCAGACCACTGCTTGAACTTAGGTAAATAATCCTCGGAGTCGTCTTCGGCACATGCAAAGGTTATCACCCAAAATGCGTCGGTGCCTTTTTTGACCGTTACGAAATAGAACCCTTGAGCCCCGCTTACCGTTTGCTCGTATGTAAGATAAGGATTACCGTTTTCATCGACTTCAAAATCGTCGGTTAAACCGTTCGCCTGTTTGATAAGCGACTCATATTCTTCTATCGTATATGCGTCGGTATCAATACCATAGGTTTGGAAATCGGCAAAGTTTTCCTTTATAATGACAGCCAAAGCTTTTTTGCCCTCGTAATATACGCTTGCACCCGATTGTGTCTTTTCTTCCATACCGTCTTCCATCGTTATGCTGATGCCTTGATCGGAAGTATATGTCTTGTCTTTTTTCCCGCATGCCGCAAATTGAAATGCCATTAAAACGGCACATAATAAGAGCGCTGCACGCTTAATACTTGTTTTTTGCATAGTCTGTTAATCCCCTTTTTTTTTAATTCTGTATTTTAATTGTAGTATAATGTCGTATGAAACGCCACGATTATTTTGTTATGCTAATGTTATTTTAATAAAAGAATAAAACTACACGCCGACCAAACGTGTAGTTTTAAAATGAAGGAGTGCTCCATGAAATCGTTATTCGTTCACATGAGCGTATCAACAAGTGTAATATAGCAAATCTTGAATATGTGCACAAGCCCCCGCGGGGGTTCTTTTTTTCAAGAATTTTCACATAAAGTAATCTATGACCTTTTCAAGCTCTTCAATAGCCTCGTAATCTCCCTCGCGCGCAGCGTCCACCATGCAATGCGACATGTGTTCTTTGAGTATCACCTTGCCCGTATTATTGAGAGCCGACTTTACCGCAAGCAGCTGCATTAGCACCTCGCTGCAATCACGGTCGTCCTCGACCATGCGTTTTACGCTCTCCAAATGTCCTATCGCCTTTGAGAGACGGTTGAGCACTCTTTTTTTATGCTCCGGACTGTGCGAATGCGAATGCCTGTGATGCTCGCCGCCTTCGGAACCGTGAGAGTGCGTATGCGTATATAAGTTGCCGTGCTCGTCGGTATGAGTATGCGTTGCCGACGGCTCGTGTGTATGCTCGTGCGTGTGCTGATGTTCCATAATGCTTCTCCGCAAAATCCGAATAATTATCGGTTTATCCTTGTTCGTTATTATATCATCAAGCGGCGGATAATACAAAAACAATGCTTAATATCTGTTGTCGTAGATTCGATTTGTTTTCTTCTCACTGCGCGGCAGATCGCCTATATTTACGCCCTTGGGTTCTATTTTCAGCCCTATGCGGTCTTTGAAAGCTCTGCCAACAAGCGATTCCACTTCGCGCTTTGCCTCTCCCGCATTCATTTCAAAGAACAGCGTCATTATATCCTTGCCGTTTAAGTGATCTATCATCACCTGATATTCGCTGCTTACGCCTTCGACGTCGCGCAGAATGTCCTCTATTTGTCCCGGGTAGATGTTCACGCCCTTTACCTTCACCATGTCGTCGCTTCTTCCGATTATCCTGTCGATGCGCGGAAACTCCATGCCGCAAGAGCATTTGCCCGGCACTATCCTCGAAAGGTCGTGCGTACGGTAACGTATGAGCGGAGCACCCTCTTTTTGCAGAGTGGTTATCACTATTTCGCCTATCTCTCCCTCGGGCAGCACTTCTCCTGTCTTTGGGTCGATTATTTCCAGGAAAATATAGTCGTCCCAGTAATGCATCGGCTCATCCGCCTCGCAGTTTATACCTATACCAGGACCGTATATTTCGGTGAGTCCATAAATATCGTAAAGCCCCACGCCCAGCTCGTCGGAAATGCGTTTGCGCATTTTATCGCCCCAACGTTCGGAACCTATTATGCCTTTTCGGAGCTTTATCTTATCTCCCACCTTCTTCTTTTCTATCTCCTCGGCGAGCAGAAGCGCATACGAAGAGGTGGCGCACAGTACCGTACTTTCAAGGTCGATCATCATTTTTATCTGTTTTTCGGTATTTCCCGGTCCCATGGGTATCGCCATTGCGCCGAGACGTTCACAGCCTGCCTGAAAACCTATTCCCGCAGTCCACAGCCCGTACCCCGGCGTGATGTGTATCCTGTCGTTTTTTGTCACTCCTGCGGTTTTATAGCAGCGCTCGAACATTATCGCCCAATCCTCGACGTCCTTTTTCGTATACGGTATAATTATCGGCAGTCCCGTGGTTCCCGAAGAGGAATGTATCCTCACTATTTCTTCATCGGAAACGGCTTTTATGCCCAAAGGATAAACATCTCTGAGTTCTTCCTTTTCCGTAAAGGGCAGCTTTTCAAAGCCCGCCGACGTGGTTATATCTTCCGCGCTTATACCTTCGAGCTTTTTTTGATACATATTGCCGTCAAAATTCTTGACTCTCTTTACTATAC
>CAYTMY010000062.1:0-7076 GCA_964439075.1 uncultured Lachnospiraceae bacterium
CGATTATCTCCTCTATGGAAAGAGCGTATTTAGGCTGGTAATACACAACAAACTGCTTTTCTTTAAGAGCGACCCTCATACCGTCAAGTATAAACTGCTCGGAAAGCGTCTTTTGCCTGAACGTATCGTCGTAATACGCAAAACTGATTCCGTATTTGCCTTTTATCGAATTGCATGCGGTAAGAGCGCGGTCGCACATGGTGCTTACGGGCACAGACGCATCGTCGATAACGTATATTCCGTGGTAAAGGCGGATATCTATCGATAAGGAATTCGTTCATGCGCTGCGATATATTTTCGAACTGCGCGTCGGTATACAGCTCTTTATGCGGCAATAAACAAGCGAAACGATCCGAACCGACTCTTCCTACAATACCTTTTCCCAACACTTCGTTTTTCAAAAGCATAGCGACGAATTGAAGTAGTTTGTCACCTGTTGTTTCGCCGAACAGTTCATTTACGACCTTAAAATACTCCGGTCAGTGAATCCCTTTCAACTGAATTGACCATTGCTGCGGTTTCACGCAAATTGACCGTATTTTTCAATCTGAGCATGATGATCGACGGACGGTACGGCTTCGCTATAAAGTCGTTTGCGCCGAGAGAAAGCGCTCTTTCTTCTGTTTCATTGTTGTTGCTGCCCGTTGTTACTATCACCGGTATTTGAGATAATTTTACATCATTGCTCATTTTCTTCAGAACTTCAAATCCGTCCATTACAGGCATCAATATATCGAGCAGCACCGCACATATGCTTTCATCGGTCGTAAGCAGGAGATTAAGGGCAGCTTCGCCGTTTTCAGCCTCCAGTACGCTGTACTCTGTTTCGAGTATTTTATGAAGCACCTGCCTGTTAAGTTCATTATCGTCCACGACAAGCACCGTTCGCTGCGTACCCAATGCGTCTGCGTTTTTTAAACTATCAAGGACATCATCCGATGACTGTCTTGTGACGTTTTCTTTAAAAGCGGTTTGTTTGAAATAATGTTCTGCAAAGCTTGCATGATGCTTACCGAGATTTTTAGCCACATACAATTCCGCATCGGCGCGGGATAAAAGTTCTGTGTAAGTTTCGGCGGGATCGTTTTTCAAAGCAAAACCCACGCTGCAAGAAAGCTCGTCCGTCTTGAGTACTTGAGACAACGCGCTAACCTTTTGCTTGAAGACGCTTATTCGCTCGTCTATATCCCGCTTATTCGATACATCCGCCATAAATACCACAAACTCATCGCCGCCGAAACGACAAAAATAATCCTTGTCGTAAAAGGATTCCTTTATGACTCTGCCGACATTTTGCAGTACCTGATCCCCCACTTGATGACCGAAACTGTCGTTTATTTGCTTAAATTTATCGATATCTATAAATAAAAGAGCATAATTCCTCGTATCGGAGTGCTCTTTTATAAACGCTTTGCAGAGCGACTCAAAGGTCGACTTGTTATACAGCCCCGTCAAAGCGTCTGTCATGCTCAGGTATTTCAACCGACCGATCGAGCCGTTGGTTTCATGGCGCATATTAGCCATTATCACATATCCTATGAGAGCGGACGCAAACGTAGCCAAAGCAACATAAATATCATACTTCAGCGCATCGGGGTTTTTCAGTATATAAGCCAAAACAATAAATGCCGCAACATACGAAAAAATCGTTAAAACGGCATACTTGAACCTCATTGCAAACACTATTGCAATGAGAATAATAGGGAACGGAAAGTACATACTCGGCTGAGTCGGGAATACCGTCACGGCTTCGATAAGGAAAAAACTCAGTACCGTCACTTCAAATATGATGCGGTAAATGACGGAAGTCTTTGTCGTGGGACCTTAATTATCCGATTTAAAGACAAGGATGCACAACACAATATGAATGACGTCATATACGACGTATAGTTTTAAAAGCAACATGGGAGAATGTGAGATATAAATAAAAGCGGTATATGCGATGATAATAAACAAATAAATAAGACATGCGCTTTTCAGAGTTTTATAATTGTATTCTCTGATATCCGAACCGTTATTATCGAAATAATCATTATCTTGTCGTATGAACTTCCTTATGTATTCCATTGAGGTTCCGACTTTCCGCTATAAGTTTTAAATTGTTAATAAAATAGTTTTCTTGTCGTATTTGACCGCAGCTTCTGTTTTAATTATCGTATGGTTCGTTTAGACTTTTTCCCAAGCACTGTGCAATGAATCCGCTTTTTGCACAAACGGTAAATTTTCGATACCGTATAACGGTACGTTTTCATAACGAAATAATAGTAGATACTGTGTACAATACTCCTTATAAAACACCGATAATCAAATTTTGTCGGTTTTATACAAAATATTATATCTTTTTATATGCGAACAGTCAATTAAAAAATGAATATGCTTGTTAATTATACTAAAAAAAAGTATAATCATCATATTTATCAAAATATCAGAGAACCGTAAGTTATTAGAAATACAGCCGAAATGTAAGTGAGCATTACCATAAAATGTTTCGTGAAAACAGACTGTGTCTTATGAAAGCGTACCGTATAAACCATAGCGTCCGATATAAAAAACAAAAAAGCCCCTGTCGCTATAAGAACGGAAGGCGCACAAGTGAAGCTCATCAACTGCATAAAAGCGCACAAGTTCATCGAGGCGTTCGTCGCCATATATACTATCATCGGTACAAACAATTTTTTCGGTATGTGCCCTTTGAGGTATTTAAACAAGAACACCAACGCAACAGCATAAATACACGCTATGGCAATTATTAATACTGCGGAGACCTTAGAAGGAATGATACGAGGCACATAAGTGAGTATGAGACACAAATGCCCCAAACCGAAGCAAACGCCCCCAATCGCAAAAAAACCGTTTATCATCAATGCGACGTCGCCCAAAAGGCTGAACACAAGAAACGCCACCATAAGCTCGTTTACCTGTGGAGCGGAGCTTAGGTAATAAGCAAGCAATGTAATGACTATCAGAGGTTTTGTAGCCGAGCGTATTTTTGTGTCATTTTTGTAGCTCCCGTACAAATGCACACAGCTACACAAAATAAACGCGGCTAAAAAAACATATCGCATTATTTACCTCCGTTATTATTGTAAACCACAAATGGATTTTTTTCAATAACAACTTGAAGCCGCAAACCCTCTCAATTTCAAGCGATTGTTTTAATCGATTTTGGGATGTTATATCTACAGAAACAAACTGTTTTTATGTACGTAAAACTCTTCTTCACTGATGCGCAGATATTCCACAGAGCCGTTATCCCCCGTGGCTTTGCCCTCGTAACGTCCCGTCATTCGGTTTATCATAGAAGCGGGATGCGGCACCGACCAGTTCAATTCCACTATACCGCTGATAGGGAATTTTCTGTTCATACCGTTCGGATTGGCATACCAGTAAACCAGATGTCCGTTGCTTTGACCGTAAGGAGAGATAAATACTTCGGTACTTTCAAAATACGGGACGTTTTCCTGATCACATATAAATCCTCTGAAAATCGGTTTGCCGTCCTCCAAGGATATCCTGACTAATCGGGGCGTTTCGAATTTCTGTTCTGAATTATCATAATGCTCAAGCCGTTGTTCCACGCTGTCGGAAAGGGAATAATATTTCCAATAACCCACCAACGAGCGGTAACGAAGGCGGTTGCCCAAAGTGTTGGAGGTAAGGAGCATAAACATAAAAATCATGATTCCGCTTAAATATTCGGCTCCGTCCCAAAGTTCAATATTCAGCAGCCGTATCAAAACGAGAGAGACTATAGCTGACAAGAATGTAATGAGCTTTCCGATATGACCCAATCCGTCCTCGCTTATAAGGTAGTATAGAAATTTATCCTTTAACGAAGGTTTTTGCACATGTTCATAGTCGACGTTGCTGTTTACAAAATGCGGAATTCAGTAAGATTTTCTTTGGAATCTTCCATCTTCTTCATCAAATGCAAAGCGTACTGCTCTCCTGCATTTTCGTTGCAGAGCACGGCGGTGTCCTTTGCAATTGCGCCCTTGCTGAGCTCCTTTGCAGCCAAAGCAGTGTCGTCTGTTTCAACGGCATCGCACATAGGATAAAATTTTTCTCTGTTTGCGACTGTTTGCTTTAATGCCTGAGGATGAGAAGCAATGTGAAGAATATCGGAATCCTTTGCATCGGGATGACGGTATAAGTTGTGGTGAATTTGCAGTATTTCAGTTGCAGCCAATTCAAAATGTTCATGCATTATGGCGCTGAAAGTCTCCGCCACGGTGCCTCCGAGGGTATTTTTAACAGCCAAAACGGCATAGTCGATACGACCTGCTTTCAGCTCCTGAACCACATTTCTTGACGTGATCAAGGCTCTGAATTCCGGATTCGGAATATGATTTTTTTCGGCAAAATTTTTGGCTGCACGCTCCGAGTTGCTGTATTGATCGCCCTGATAGCCTATGATTATTTGTAACCTCATCTTCAAATATATTTATTGCCCTAAGCCGCAGCTGAGAAATACAAAACCATACCGCGGATACCGGCACAGCAATGATTATATAACAAAGTATAAATGTTGTCAAAAATACAATAAGTTGTATTCTGAGTTTGATATATGAATTTACAGCAAAGAATGCAAAACTCTTTTAACTTTGTGCGAATATATGATAATATTAACTGAATTTATAAATTTCACAGCATCGCTATACCACTTTGAAAGGCTGCCTTGCATATTATGAAGCTATTAAAAACCCTCACTTCGGCACTAAAAATACAGAAACAATATTTTCTTCAAGATAAGCACGGTATCGCAACAGAGAATTTAAGCATAATGCAAATAGCAGGCGCGGTAGGCACTGCTGTTTCGCTTATTTTCTTTATTATTGCACCCATCATCATTCCGACATGGAAGGTCACTTCCGAATATATTTTCATTTTACCTATATTGATAGCGGCATTTCTGTTTTCATTTTTTTACTCACGACGAAAAAAGATAATAGATCCTCTTACTGTGGAAATAGCAAGCGCGCTGTTCTATATTTTGCTTACGGCAGATTTTATTGCCATAAGCGTCTTCCCATACCCCGATACGCCGCAAATATTTATAAGTCTCTGCTTCATGTTCATGCCGGCTCTTATGATACAACGACCGAGCGTATTGCTGTTCATAATGGGTGCAGCGGAGACTGTTTTCATTATTTTGGCGTCAAATTACAAAACGGCTTTCAGTCTTGAAAACGACATTTTCAATACGGTTGCTTCTCTGTTTTTTTCCTTAATAATAATGGCAACCGCCAACCGTCTGCGATGCCGTAATTACGCCGCGCGAATGACTTTGGAGAAACTCAGCCGCACAGACGCCTTGACCGGTCTGTTAAATAAAATATCCTTTGAAAAGCGAGCCGCCGCAATTTTAAGCGAATCCGGAGCCTTATATACCTTTGCACTTATAGTACTCGATATTGACGACTTTAAACTGGCAAATGACACCTACGGACACCCATACGGCGATCGTTTACTTAATGAAGTAGGAGAGCTGTTACTTGGCGCTTTTCGAAAAACGGATCCTGTGGGAAGAATAGGCGGAGACGAATTTGCCGTGCTGATGTGCGGCTCTGTAGACGAGGCTCTGATCGAAAAGAAATATGAAGCGCTGAAAAAACGCCTGGAGCTTATTTCCATCGACGGTATTGCCAACCACGCCACATGCAGTGTCGGCGCCGTTATTATAAATCAGGAATACGCAACATACGAAGAGCTTTTTCGCATAGCGGATGAAGCGTTATATCAGGTCAAACGCGAAGGGAAATCGGCGATAAAGATACGGATTGGGGTGTAGAGATTATACAAAGAGAGCTGTCCTATTGAGCGAAAGCAAACAAAAAAACAAACAAAATGGATTCAAGAGGACAGATCAAAAGAACAAAGCAGGCAACAAGAGGACACAAAGAGGGGATTTTCCGATGGCAAACAGCTCATCAGTCCACAAGAGCTGTCCTCTCTAAAAAGAGACCTGTCCCCCCGACTAAAAAAAGGCATCCCCCCAAGACAAAAATCCAAAATCACCAACCCCGCACCGTTCAATCCCTCTCTTATATTTGTTCACATACTTTACCCCCAACCCAAAGAAGACCTCGGGTAAGGTCTTAAGAAAAGAAGTATTAAATTTGTTTTATTAAGAGCAGAGCAGCTTAATAGAGTATCTGCTTATGCCCGTTATCCTCGAAAGGCGTGCCAAGCTGACGCGCATATCGAATAGTTCAAGGAAGAATTCTCTCAAAGCTTCTCTGTCTGATATGTCCTTACCGGCAAAAGCTTCCCTTATCTGAGCATTCTTGGGAGAAAATGCCTCCTCAAAGAAAGGCTCGGTAGCTCGCTGGTTGAGGAAACGTATAAAGTCCTTTTTTCTTCTGAAGGCGCTTTTGATATCGGAGAAGTCACACAAAGACTTCTTGCGTGAGCGCTCGTAGAAGGCAAGTGTCTCGGAGTAACTCGAGTAGCGGTAGTCAAGAGAGGGCGAGGAGCCTGCCTTTAGTGGGTTTAAGAGAATGTAGCGGACAACGGTTGAATACTCACGCTCATCACGCAGAACTCTCGAGAAAAAACGGCTTTGGAAAAGGGATCCCTGCCTGTCGTACTTCTTGTTGAAGTAGTGCTGAGTGTAGCTGATACACAGTCTTTTTACGAGCTCTCCTATGGGATATGGACCCGAAACCTTCACAGTGAGGTGGACGTGATTGTCCATGAGCACGTAGGAGCTTACGTGGAGGGAAAGCTTTTCGCAGTATCGAGCCAGAAGGGACAAAAAGAAGTCCTTGTCCTCCTCGTTGTGGAAAATATCGGCACGGTCGATGCCCTTGAGGATGACGTGGTGAGTGCCTTGGTCGGGTGAGATGCGTGGTTTTGTCATTGGGATTCCTCCTTATAAAATATCTTCTGATATACAACTACCGCACAAAGTGGGAAATCCCTTCTTTTTTGTGAAGATTTTTTATGCTTTTGTCGAAGAGGACAGCTCTTTTCTCAAAGAGGACAGGTCTCGGAGATAAAAATGTAATGTTAGGTCATTTTTTATGTTGTGATCTGTCCTTATGGAACTAAACCGCTGTTTTTTCGCATGGGCG
>CAYTMY010000063.1:0-2657 GCA_964439075.1 uncultured Lachnospiraceae bacterium
GAAAAAATCTCGACGAAGACGCGATACGGGATTATTTTATCGCCAATTTCAAAGGCGACTGCCTTTTGGCAGTGGGGGACGAAAAGCTCATAAAGATACATTTTCATACAAACGAGCCGTGGAAGATAATAGAATACTGCTCCACCCTAGGCGAGATATTCGATATCGTCATAGAGGATATGGACAGGCAGTCGAGGGGTTTGAGAGGCTGATTTTTGACATGGCGGCAAACCGATAATCGGCAGGGGATATGGCTTGTGAAGAATGAAAAACGAAACCTTTAAATACTTTTTATACGAGTGAAAGGGAAAACCTGAGAGCTTGGTTTACGGAACATTTCGAAACAGAAAAAGAAATATGGCTTGTATTTCCGATGAAGGAGTCGAAAGAGAAAGCCCTTTCCTATAACGACGCGGTAGAAGAAGCGCTCTGTTTCGGTTGGATCGACAGCACTATTAAAAACATCGATGCATTACACAGGGCGCAGCGGTTTTCTCCGCGAAGAGAAGGCAGCGGATATTCCCGCGCCAATATCGAAAGGCTGATTTGGCTTGAGAGCCAAGGGATGATTCACCCGAGTATCAGAGAGGGTATTCTCGAACTTATCAAAGCCCCTTATGAATTTCCCGAGGATATTCTTGACGCGATAAAGAGCGACAAAAAAGCTTGGGAGAACTATGAAGCCTTCCCCGAAGAGTACAAAAGAATCAGAGTCGCCTATATTGACGCGGCGAGGAAGCGTCCTTCGGAATTTAAGAAGCGTCTGGAAAACTTTATCTCCAAAACAAAGGGGAACAAATTTATCGGGTACGGAGGAATCGACAAGTACTATAAGAATCGGTAAATGCGCTTAAAAAACGGGGTCGGTTATTATTTTGACGGGGAATGACTTATCCTGTGCCATAAGACAAGTGTCAGTTAAGCAGCCCTTTTCGCAACCAAGGTAAAATCGCAAATGTGCGAATATGAATTTTACACAATAAAAAGCACTGCATATAATGCAATGCTTTTTTGATATTTTGCTACGGCGTTTGTACTGCCCTCGGAAGGATAAACCTAATAAGGAGCGCCTTGCAAAACGAAAATTTCACATCATTTTACTTCTTCTTCGGTTTCGCTGAGGAATTTTACCTGTCGTGCAAGTGTTTTTTCCTCATAGCAGGCAAAGGCGTCCTGAACTATGGCGTCGTCGGGTTTTTTTGTAATAAGGCTCACGAGGGGCACTATTATTATCGAAGCCACTATGCTCACCGCACCCGCCGCGGTTTGAGGTACGGTATGCGTAAAGAGGTTGACCGTGCTTATGCCGATACCGAAAATGAAGCTTGCCCATACGCTTGCGACGGTAGCGCGCTTCATGTACAGCCCGTACATGAAGGGACCGAGAAAGGCTCCCGCAAGGGCTCCCCACGAAAGCGACATCAGCGTTGTGATGAGGCTGTTCGGGCGAAGCGCTATAACGGCGGAAAGCACTATGAAGAAAGCGCACAGCACTTTTATCATAACAACTTCGCTTTTGCTTTCTTCCGACGAGTTTTTCCTCATGAGAGGCTTGATAAAGTCGAGCACAAAGGTAGAGCTTGAGGTTATCACTAGAGAAGACAGCGTCGACATGGAGGCGGAAAGCACAAGTATGAGCACTATACCGATGAGCAAATCCGACAGGTTGGAGGAGAGCATGGTCGGTACTATATCGTCAAACACTATTTTATCGGCGGTATAGTAAAGCCTGCCGAACGCGCCCATGAAGTACGAGCCGCCCGCTATTATAAGCGCGAAGACGGTGGATATAACGCAGCCCGTTTTTATGGACTTTTCGCTTTTTATGGTGTAGAACTTATGCACCATTTGGGGCAGTCCCCAGCTGCCGAGGCTGGTGAGTATGACAACGGAAAGTAAATTGAGCGGCTGCGGTCCGAAAAAGGAAGTAAACGCGCCGTTCATATTCGGCGCCGCCTCCGAAGGTATATGCGAAAGGCTCTCTAAAGCCGCGGTAAAACCGCCCTTGCCCGCCAGCACCGAGGCTATAACACAGACTATGCCGCCTATCATTATGATGCCCTGTATAAAATCGTTGAGAGCGGCGGCAGTGTAACCGCCCGTTATTACATATATGCCCGTAAGTACCGCTATGCCTATGATGCACCACGTAAAGTCGATATTGAAGGCTATGGAAAAAAGCCCGCTCAGACCCTTGTACACCGAAGCGGAGTACGGCACCAAAAATACGAATATGATAACCGAGGCGATTATTTTAAGCGCCTGCGAATCAAAGCGTTTTGCAAAGAATTCGGGCATGGTGGCTGCTTCGAGGTGCTTTGTCATGATGCGGGTACGTCTGCCCAATATCATCCATGCCATAAAGGAACCTATTACCGCGTTGCCTATGCCTATCCACGCGGCGGAAACGCCGAAATTCCAGCCGAACAGAGGAAAAGTAGCTCGTGCCGTACGCGAACGCCGTCAGCCACGGACCCACGTCGCGCCCTCCGAGAACGAAGTCACCTACGTTTGTGGCTTTTTTTCTGCAGTATACGCCCACTGCCGCCGTAATTGCCACGAATACGACTATGAGAAGAATTTTTGTAAACATTGTCATGCTTCCTTTCTTTTGTCACGAAGAAGGGTCTTTACCGCCGCCTTGTAAGCGGGTTGGA
>CAYTMY010000063.1:2667-5157 GCA_964439075.1 uncultured Lachnospiraceae bacterium
GCGGGAATATCCGCGGTACCACCTCAATTCGCATACGCCTCACGGTGTACGCCTCGTCGGGTGCCAACACACCCTATCGCTTTAACGGGCGAACCCGTCGTTCCCTATGCCGTAAAACCTTCGGGAACGCTACTCACACGGTGTATTCGCATATCTCCGTCGCCTTACGCCTCTCATCTTGGGCTTTTGTAAAACCCGCCGGCAATTTTCTGTAGGGAAGCTCGTATATGTTACTCGTCCGTATTCAAACGTATTATATTAGCCGTAAGCATAACAAAATCAAAGAGCGTTGTCAATGATTTTTTATTATTTTTTTGAATAGTCGCTTTCTCCTCTTTGAGGTGCGGCAAACGGAATGTTTTAAGCGTCATCCGATTGTTTGTTTTGGACTCCTGCACAATCTCGGCATCTGCCGAATTCATCCAATGCCAACCTTTTCAATGTCTTGGTCAAATGATTGAAAATCGCCGTTTTTTCACCGTTGCAACAAAAACCTTCTGTTTCAATCACGGGGCTGTAACCTTTATGGCCGCATATACGGCATGTATTTACATATTTTTTTGACGAGGGATTCCATTTTTCAATATACAGTGAGAAACCTCGTTTTATGTTTTTACTGTGTGACATCTGTAATTACCTCACAAAAACAGCCTCTCGGGCATATCGCTTTGAAAAGATAAAACCACTTTCCTGCTGCGGGCGCTGCGCCTGAGAGCCTCCCTTATTACATTCCCAAAATATCGTAGTATTTCCCTATATCGCTGCCCGCGTTCCACGGCATATAACCTCCCGTAAGCCCTGCGTCGTTCAGTCCGTTTATCTGGTCGAGCACCTGCTCTCTTCCGTAGTAATTGTACGGGGGTTCTATGGCGTCGTAGGCTTGTATCCATGTGCGCGCCACGGCGGGGGTGGGTATTTCCGTCTGTCTGTCGTTTGCGTAGGAAGCCCAGTTGTACATAAGCTCGTAGGGCACTGTCCATACAATATCGTATATGCCGAATTCGTGCTTGCTGAAATGGTCGGGGTAGGGCATGGCGCTTATCACGTCCGCCACGTTTGAGAGAGCGGGCCAGTACTGTCCGTACGCCGTCACGTAGTCGTAGGCGCATTCTCCGAACACGTCCACCGATACATACACGCCCAGCTCGTGCAGTCTGTCGCAGGCGTACATTACAAAGCCCTGCAATGCCTGCGCCTTCGATTCGCCGTAATTGTTTTTCATATCCACAAGCCCCGCGCTCTCGTCCTCCTCCAGGTAGTCCGGAAAACGGGTATAGTCGAACTGTATTTCGTTAAAGCCCATTTCCAGCACAGCCTCCTGTGCCAGGGAGACGTTGTATTCCCATACGCTGCGCGAAAATGCGCTCGGCCAGTAGGAACCCAGGTGCCTGTACGGCGTTACGCCGTCGGCGGCGCATATCGCGTTTTCGGGATGGTCCATGACGTAATACGTGTCCTTAAAGGCGGTTATGCGCCCTATCACGTAAAAACCCGCGTCCTTCAGCTTGCTCACCGCGTTTTTGTAGGAATCATACGTGTTGTATGCGTTTGCAAAATTAGTCGGGGAATATTTATTATACGTCTGTGCGGGAAAAGCGGGTGTTTCTTCGTCCTTTATATCCACCACAAAGGCGTTTATGCCCGCGGCTTTCGCAAGCTCAATATAGCTGTCCACGTCGTCGAGCACAAAAGCGCACAAATAAAGACAGTTTGCGGGGTTGGGCATCACGTTGTTTTCAAATGAAGGCTTGGCGTACGGGTAATAGTCGCAGTCCCCGCCGCTTCCGCCGCCGTAGCGGTCTTCCCTGGCGGCGTGAATGGCATACAGTCCGCCCGCATCGTAATTTGCCATTGCAGCTTCGTAGGTGGTTACAAGGTATTTGCCGTAAACGTAGCCCGTCTGTTCGCCTGTCTTTACTGTGTATATGTCCACGACTCCTTCGGTGAGAGAGTCGAAATCGATTATTTCAAGCTCGGAGCCTTTTTTTGCCATAGTGAGTATTTCGGAAGAGTCGTACTCCTTATATACGGTAACGGGTGTGCGTACGTACATTGTCTTTTCGGGGGCAACCGCTTTTATGTCTGTAGTAAAATGCGTTTCGCTTACGTAGTAATCGCCGCCGTCCGTCTTTACCTTTATAAAGACTTCGCGCGTTTTGTCATCA
This sequence comes from uncultured Lachnospiraceae bacterium, assembly GCA_964439075.1. Taxonomy (GTDB): domain Bacteria; phylum Bacillota; class Clostridia; order Eubacteriales; family Anaerofustaceae; genus CAYTMY01. The sequence goes on from CAYTMY010000063.1 coordinate 4,833, forward strand.
ACTGTCTTTGAACCCGAACGCACTTCGGTGCCTCTCGGCAGGCTGCCCGCTTCGGAAAATGAGGAGTCGTACAGAACCACTTTGGGTTCGGTTGAGCACAAATAGCCCTTTCTCGCAAAGGATATGTAAAAGACGGGAAGCATGTTCATTATCAAAATGCCCGCCAATATGAGCTGCGCGGTATTTAAAATAAGTTTATTCAAGCGCGTTTTGTCGTCGTTAAATATCATTGTTCTCTCCGATATATTACTATATCAGTTCTATGTGCAAATTTCCACAGGATTCGACAAATAAACCGTCGGTTTTGCGCACGTGTTTTTTATCG
>CAYTMY010000063.1:5167-5644 GCA_964439075.1 uncultured Lachnospiraceae bacterium
AATGAAACGATGCGCAATGAACGCAGGCTGCGCTTATTTGTATTTTTGTGCGCCTCTCCGCCGAAAAAAAACCTTTCCGAACTATTTTTTATTTTTGCCGAAAATTATGAAATATTGACATAAACCCTGTTGTTGTGTTATTCTGTGTATTAAGAAAACAAATCTGTTTTTCAAAAAATTCCCATGTTTTTCGCACCGAAATAAAGTCTGCGTAAGGGATTCGGTTTTTTTATGAGGATACCGTAATTGTTCACGGTACATAAATTGTGCGGGAATCTGTTAAAACGTCCTAAAATGTAAAAACATTTCAATACAATAACAAATTCAAATGACGAAAAGAGGAACGCCTTATGGGCAAAAGCAAAAAACTTATCGGGAGCATTTTTGCTCTTGTTGTCGCGCTGTTTATGATGTGCGGCATGCTTCCGACGGTATCGGCAAACGATACTGTTGAAACGAGAACACTATTATTTAACG
>CAYTMY010000063.1:5654-7019 GCA_964439075.1 uncultured Lachnospiraceae bacterium
CGGCAGCAAACTTTTGATCGACGGCACAGACGAAGAATACACAGGGCAGACGGGTTGCTGGTCGATCGCCGATAATACGCTTTCTCTCAACAACTTTTCCTTTGAGACCACCGCGTCTACGGCGCTGCGCACCGAAGGAACAGTCAATATTGCAGTAAGCGGTACAAATACGATCGCGGGGGGCATGAACAATACATCCGCTGCCGATGTGACTAACGGTATACTCTCAACAGGCTCGCTGAACATAACGGGCGCGGGAACTCTCAATGTTGCCGCTGCCGAAGCTAACCAAAACAGCTTGGGTATAAACGCCCAAACGCTGACCTTAAATCTCGATGCGGGCGGCGTTTTGAATGCAAAAGGAAATAACGCGGGGATGTTCGGCGTGGGTATAAAAGCCTCCGCGCTTACCGTAGACAGCGACGGGGCGAGAATAAACGCAGACGGTCCCGACGGACCGCTGACGGGCTTTGCAACGGGTCTTGAAGTCGGCGAATCGTTTACTCTTACAAGCGGAACCCTTTATGCAAGCAGCGTTTGGAGAGGAGCTTTGCTCAAAAATATTTCAATAGCCGAAGATGCGGCGCTTTATGCAAAGGGCTCGCTGTACGCTATGGTATTGCTTAGCGTATCCGACGAGCTTTCGGTACTGGCTTCGGCGGAAAACGATTTCGACACAACTCTCAGCTGGGCGAGCATTTCAGAGCTTGAGACTGACGAAGGTACTTATGTGGTTAAAACCGCAGACGGCAGCGACGCTCTCAGTGCAAAGCTTACAAAGTTTGTCGAGACAGGCTCTTTATTTTTGAAAGCGGACGGACTTTATATAAGAAGGATACTTGAAGGGGAAGAAGGATATGAGGATGAGTACTATGAGAAGTACACTCTTCAGACGGACAAATGGTCGTATTCATACGGCATATTAACGCTTAATGACGGATTTGATTTTACAACGACCTCAAACATCGGTCTTATTATAGATGTTCCCTCTTATTTCAACGATGTGAAGATATCCCTTGAGGGCACAAGCAAAATAGAGTGTCTCGGAACTTATGAAGCAAGCGCGTACAGCAGGCGCAACTCGGCGGCGATAAGCTCACAGGTGCCTTTGACTTTTACGGGAAGCGGCACTCTCAATGTAACGGGGGCTGATATTGCTGAGGGTTCGACAGCCGTACCGCATGGCATTTGGTGCGAGAATACTCTGACGGCAGACCTTGAGAAAAACGGCAGAGTAAATGTGTTTGGCGGAAAGCCTCAGGGAAATACACCTTCAATAGGCATATCTGCCGACAATATTACCGTAAAAGGAGGCAGCCTTAATGCGGTCGGCGGCTCGGCGGCGAACGGTGCTTCGATAGGCGC
>CAYTMY010000064.1:0-6875 GCA_964439075.1 uncultured Lachnospiraceae bacterium
GCAACTCGCATACAACGGAAACTATGTGTTGGACTACAACCATTTGGCAAGCCTTATTGCGGGCGTTGGGACGGACTTTGCGAAATATGCCGTTACCGTTTTTAAGGGCGACAAAGACACGAGCGGGTACGACCAAACCGTTGGGCAAAGCGACCTTTATCTTGAGGAAATTAACGCAAAACTCGAAGAAATGAACGTGCAAACGAGTGCTGTGGGCGGCGACGGCGATGCATACATGAATTACTATGTTGCGAGCAACAATATGCAGGATTTCGATATATCCGGCGATTTGGAATCCATAAAACAAACGCTCTCGAAAATCGATACCAGCATAGAGACACAACAGGATAAATACGATCAGATAAACGAAACGGTACAGGCTTATGACGACGCAATGAATTCGACCCCTAAGCTGTTGCCTATCGAAAGAGGCACTTACGCATTGTCCAGCTATTTCGGATACAGAACTTATCCGAGCGTTGAATATCACACCGGCATTGACCTTGCGGCGCCGTACGGAACACATATTTACGCTTCGGCCAGAGGTGTTGTAACGACGGCAAATTGGTACGGAAATTACGGCAACTGCGTCATAGTAGATCACGGCAACGGTTATCAAACGCTGTATGCTCACATGAGTCAGGTCGGATGCAGCGTAGGCGATCGGGTAAACGGAGGAGATCTTATCGGGTATGTCGGTTCGACCGGCTATTCGACGGGAAATCACCTGCATTTTTCGGTAATTCAAAACGGAACTTATATAGATCCATTACAATTTATAACATTGGAGTAGAACATGAAAAACAAAGTACAGGCAGCGAACAGAGTCAATTATGAACAAGTAGACAGCATAGTAAGCAGCGAAGTGGTGTTCGTAGGCGATATCACGGCAGGCGGTTCAATAAGGTATGAGGGAAACCTCAAAGGCAATATCGATATATCCGGCAATCTTATTGTAGGAAGAAACGCTCTTATAACAGGACTTATAAAAGCACAGACTGTGCATGTTATCGGTACCGTTGAGGGAGATATAAAATGCGAGCAGCTGAAAATACTCTCTACGGGAAAGGTAATGGGTAACCCCGAAGTAAAAACTTTGATAATAGACGAAGGTGCGATCCTTATAGGTAACTGCAAAACTCTTGAAGAATCAAAAGAAGACCCGAGCATAAACGAAATATTAAATGCTATTGATTGAAATACAGCAAACAAAAAACGCCGCACAATACGGCGGTTTTTTAATTACCTAATTCATCACAATAGTGTTGCGCACATAACAGCCTTTATGGTATGCAGTCTGTTTTCCGCTTCATCGAATACCTTTGAGGCGGAACTTCTGAATACCTCGTCGGTAACCTCCATCTCTTTAAGGCCAAATTGCTCATAAATCTTTTTTCCCGTGGAAGTATTAAGGTCATGAAAAGAAGGCAGACAGTGCAGAAATATAGCGTCCTTATTGCCTGTGACCGCCATGAGTTCCGAAGTGACTTGATAGCCCTTCAAAAGTTCTATCCTTTCAGCAAATTTATCTCCCTCTCCCATCGATACCCACACGTCTGTATAGAGCGCATCGGACCCTTCAACGCCGCTCAGCTCGCTTGTAAGCGAAATGCTGCCTCCGTTTTCAATTGCAAGCGCACTCATGTCTTTTGTGAGACTTTCTTCGGGAAAAAGAGACTCAGGCGCTACGGCGCAAAAATGCATCCCGAGTTTAGCGCATATTATCATCAGCGAATTTGCCACGTTATTGCGGGCATCACCGATAAAAGTCAGCTTTAGTTCATTAAACGTTTTGTTGGTATTTTCCAGCATAGTCATGACGTCGGCAAGAGCCTGTGTGGGATGATATTTATCGGTAAGCCCGTTCCAAACAGGCACTCCCGAATATTTAGCAAGCAATTCCACCGTTTCCTGTTTATAACCGCGGAATTCGATACCATCATACATTCTTCCCAAGACCGCGGCAGTATCCTCCAGCGATTCTTTTTCCCCCATTTGACTGTTTGTCAAAAATGTTACGTTGGCGCCCTCGTCATAAGCAGCAACCTCAAAGGCGCAGCGGGTGCGCGTAGATGTTTTTTCAAATAAAAGTACTATATTTTTACCCTTTAAAAGCTCATCGCGCACAGCGGAGCGTTTTTTCTCTTTCAGCTTAAACGCATAATCCAAAAGATATTTTATCTCTTCCTGTGAATAATCAAGCAACGTCAGATAACTGCGGTTTGTAAGCATTCCCATTATTTATACTCTCCTTTATTGATTTATATCTTCTCTGTCAAGCGGCATGCTCATACATCTGGGACCGCCGCGTCCTCTTACGAGCTCGCTGCCCGGTATTGTGATAACCTTTATACCTTCTTTATCGAGCAGTTCGTTTGTTATTTCATTTCTGTCGTACGTGATGACTTTCCCCGGAGACAACGCAAGCGTATTTGTACTGTCGTTCCATTGCTCTCTTGCGGCATATCTGGGGTTATTTCCACCACTGGATATTATCTTAATATAATCGGTTTTAAGAGCTTTTTCAAAGGCGCCGCGCAAAGTATCCTCGTGACTTACTTTTATCTCGTTCAACCCTTTTGAGAGCAGCGTGACTTGAAGCGAGTCGATAATACCCGGATAAACGACAAATTTATCAAAGTCCGCCATGGTAAGCACCGTGTCGAGATGCATACAACTCCGCACATGAGGTATCTCTATTGCCAAAAGTTGAGAAAACGTAGTGTTTGAGGTGAAAAGTCTCTCTGCAAGTATACGCACAGAATCTATTTTAGTACGTTCAGATACACCAATGCACAGCGTTTCACTGTTTAACACCAAGATATCTCCGCACTCGAGGCTTGATGAGGAAATGCTTCGCTCATAATACGGGCTCGTTTCTCCGTAAAAACCGTTTTTTGCAAGGATCTGCTGCAAAATACTTTCTCTAAAACGCACCTTTGTTTGAGGCACGCTGATAATGATTCCGTTTCCCGCAACAGCTGCCATATCGCGCGTAAAATATAGATTGGGTATCGAGTTAAGATACACTTTATACTCCGACCCTCTTTTGCCGATATCGTCCGTGTCTATGCCGCCCAAAATGTATTTGAGGAATTCTTTTCCTGTTTTATCCGCAATAAATTCCCGTACAATGCCGCTTGCAGCGCATTTTTGAATTTCCTCATCGCAAATATAATCGACGATCTCTTTTCTTGCGTTGTTGTCTTTAAAGACTTCGGAAAGCATCTCTGCAAGATATATGACTCGCACGCTATTTTCCCGAAGTGTCTGCGCAAAGCAATCGTGTTCCTGCTGCATTTTTTTTAGCCACGGTATATCCTCAAACAGCACCTGCCGAAGCTCATCGGGCGTTATGGTTTCAAGCTCCCAACCCGGCCGGTGCAAAATCACGCTGCGGAGTTTACCTATTTCACTGTAAACGTTGATATCTTCTTTCACGTCATAGACCTCTGAGAATTTATTATAGCACAACATGAGTAAAACACAAACTTAACTTTACTCTAATACAACGGTAATAGCCGATTAATAAAGAGCGCATAAAATGTCGTCATAAAAGAAGAAAGAGTTGACGCAAATGAAAAAAAAATTATGCAGAAACAAGGCAACGGGTGTTATAACAGGAGTACTCAGCGGCTTGTCCGAATACTTTGATGTGAATGTAAATATAGTACGCATCATCTATGTTGCATTGTCTGTATTTTCATCGTTCTTTCCCGGCATAATAATCTATATAATTCTATCGTTCATCATGCCCGAAAAGAACGAAATCGGTCATACCAATTACAAAGTAGACTGATCTGCTTCATTGCATAAAAAGAACAGCGCGCTCATCATGCGTGCTGTTCTTTTTATAGCTCAATGCGCGTATTTAACAAAAGTTGTCACGTCATAATCGGAGAGAATTGCCCTGCCGTTCAACTCGGTAAGCTCAATGAGCGATATTATCTGACTGACTTCGCCGTGAAGCTTTTCTACAAGCTTTGCGGCGCTTAACATAGTGCCTCCCGTGGCAATAAGGTCGTCAACAAGAAGCACCTTTGTGCCCTTTGATATGGCATCTTTATGTATTTGCATTTCATCCGAACCATATTCAAGTACATATTCAATACCTGCAGTCTCTGCAGGTAACTTACCCGCTTTTCTGATAGGCACAAAACCCAAACCGAGCTTGTATGCCATTGCTGAGCCGAAGATAAACCCTCTTGCTTCGGCAGCCACGATCACGTCGGGCATTTCAATTACCGCGCCGCACATCATATCGACCGTGCACGCAAATGCGTCCTTATCCTTAATGAGCGTGGTTATGTCTTTAAAGCTTATGCCTTCTGTGGGGAAATCCTCAATTACTCTTATTTTGTCCTTAATATCCATGCTTATCTCCTGTTTATGAATTAAATTTTTTAAGCTTCATCATGACCGTAGATGCATTTATGTCTATGCTGCCTTTAACAGGTTTGAAATCGACAAATATCTTATCCTCAATCATTTCATAATCAATTATATCCATTTCGCTCATAATATCAAAACAAATACGTAATGAAAAATAATTGAGCTTCATTTCGCTCTCTCTGTTAAGAAATCCTATAAACTCTTTGCAGTTATTATTCAGGTACTCAAGCATTCTGAGCTTTTTATAAATAAACGCTATATAATCGCGATCTATATTGACTGCAGGCATATACCTTGAGCTCTTCAGAAAGCGTTTGGAGCCGATGCCATTATACAGACGGCTTTCATAACCGCAAAAGCACGGTTCATCAAGTACCGTTATTTCTTGGGAAATGTCATCAAAATTTTCGTTTATGGGATTTACCAGAATGTTTATCTTGCTAGCTTCAAAGTTTGTGAAAAGCGAGTAATTTATGTTTAGCTCCGAAGAAATAAAACCGGCATATCTGATTGCGCGCATCAGCATATCCTTGCCGTAAACAATAAAAATCTTTTCACAAGGCTTCAACACACTTTCGGGGATATCCGCTGATATTTCCTCTTTAGAGGGTATATAATCGACTGCAGTATTGGCATTGGCATGGAAATGTTCGTAAAGACTTTCATAGTATGACTCGGGACATTCTATATGCAGGCTTATATCCTTCAATTCTGCCTGAATGCGAGTTATTCCGTTGAAGGTATTAAGAGAAGGCGTAAACATTACATCAAACGTATCGTTGTCAAAATCATGACCCTTGAACATATCGACAGCGGAAAACGCAATAGCTGGTATATTGTCGTTACCGCTCAGAAGAGAGCATTTTACATGCGCAGAATTTGCACCGATATAGGAAATATTTCTTATCTTAACATCATCGAGCTTGAAAACGGGCTTTGGATTTTTTATGCCGTAAGGCGAAAAAAATTCAAGCTCTTCCACTGCTTTCTTGGTTATGTTTGAAGTTATTGCTTCGATATCATAACAACAGGTTCGATATAGATATGATGAAATCCCCATTTCGCATGCTTTTTGGTTGACGATTATTGTAAGCTTTTCGAAATCACCTTCCAATACCGTAAACCCCGCGGCCTGTTCATGTCCGCCGAATTTTATATACAAATCCTCCGCGGAGCGCAGCGCTTCAAAAATATTAAACCCCGGCAAGCTTCTTGCGGAAGCCGTTATTTTTCCGTCCTTTATACTCCCCACTATGGAAGGACGATGATATTGTTCACTTATTTTACCCGCTGCAATGCCGATGACTCCTTCATGTGCATTTGGCAGAGCAATAAAAAGTACAGTGTTTTTATCCAAAAGATTATTTTTTTCGATGAGCTCTTTACACTTATCTTCTATTTCAGTTTCGCTTTGTTTTCGCGCTTCATTGCAATCGTTTAAAATTACGGCGTTTTCTTTTATGATTTTTTCATCATCGGAGGTAAAAAGCTCAAATGCCATATATGCATTCTTCATCCTGCCCGCAGCGTTTATCCTGGGAGCTATTTGAAATGCAACCGTCCCGCTCGTTATATTCTCGGGCTTTAACTGCGCGAGTTTAATAAGCTCTGACAGACCGCGATTGCGGTTATCTTTAAGCAGCTTCAATCCTATCGATACCAATATCCTGTTTTCACCTGTTAGCGGCACAAGGTCTGCCACGCTTGCCACAGCGGCGAAAGTGATAAGTTCATCATACAGTGAAGTATCTTTTATACCGATTCCCTGAGCAAGCTTCAAGGCGACTCCGGCACCGCACAATTCATTGAAAGGATATCTTTCTCCTTCGGCTTTCGGATTAATGACAGAGTATGCATGCGGTATAGCTTGCGTGCATTCATGATGATCGGTCAAAATAACGTCTATTCCGCATTCAGCAGCTAACTCGATCTCCGAACAAGCAGTTATACCGTTATCGACTGTGATGATAAGGTTTGCCTTGTTTTGGGCGATTTCCTTTATTCTTTCTATATTCATACCGTACCCGTCGATGAACCTGTCGGGTAAAAAACAGCTCACATTTTCGGTCTTTTCTTTTATAGCCTTGTATAATATCACCGAAGCGCATATACCGTCACAGTCATAGTCTCCGTAAATGACTATTTTTTCGTTGTTTTGTATCGCGCCGTTTATTCTGTCTACAGATTTCCGCATATCGGAAAATAAAAAAGGATCGCTCAGATACCGTTTAGCCGGATGCAAAAATTCCTCGGCCTCATCAAGCGATGATATTCCCTTTTGCGTGAGGTAATGCGCACATAAAGTGCTCATTGAAAATTGTTCTATCAAATCATTGATTATTTCCGTATTGCAGCGTTGCTTGTTTCGTTGTTTGAGTATTCTGTATTCCATTGATTTTATAATAACACATTAAGCATGATAAATTAACAAAAAATAAAAAACCTCGCAACTCCCTATTCTCCCAGCTCGTTTCCAAGCAAGT
>CAYTMY010000065.1:0-6846 GCA_964439075.1 uncultured Lachnospiraceae bacterium
CTCTCTTTACTATACCGCGCAGCATCTCAAGTTGTTTTTCACTGATATTCATTATCTTCTCCTTTATATTCGGAGGCTTCAAAAGCTGAAAAATAAGCCTCTGCCCCCTTCATTCAAGGGACAAAGGCTTTCCTCTGCGATACCACCCTTATTCGCCGTGCATCTCTCACGACGCTCTCTGTAACATACATGATAGTACGTTTGCCGCTTTAACGCCCGGCTTGCGTCTTTCCTACTCTGAAATACATTTCGGTCCGCCCTCGTAAGCCCATTCGCCGCATCGTCCGTTTATGTTCTCTCACCGACCGAACATTTCTCTGCAAAATGACCTTTTACGGTTACTACCCTTACTCACAGGTTTCGGCGGCTTTCGCCGCACTTTTGGTGTAATTTATTAAATTATAAAATGTAAGATAACACATTGGCTTAAAAATGTCAAGCCTGCATTGCGCTTTTTATACCGCATTCGACAGCGTTCATATTCATATCGAGATACTGCGGTTTCACAGACGCTTTCAGCGCTTCGCGCAGCTCTTCAACGCTGATGCCCAGCACGCCGAGATGAGCGGCGGCACCGAGCAGCACTATATTAAGCGCTTTTGCCGAACCGCATTTTTCCGCTTGCAGCGCGCCGTTTATTACATAAAGCTTTATAGGCAAAGTTTTCAGATAATTAATCATATCCTCCGACGAATATGAACTCTCCGAAAGAGAGTCGGTAACGGGCTTCACCGCAGCGCTGTTTACAATAACCGTGCCGTTTTCTTTCAGATAAGCAAGCGCTCTTACCGCCTCGGAGGGTTCAAAGCCTATTATCACATCGGCTTTTTTGTATGGTATGAGGGTCGAGAAGGACTCTCCTCCGATACGCACATGGCTTACCACAGAGCCTCCCCGCTGTGCCATGCCTATGGTTTCCGCGGTGTGCGCGGGTATTCCCGAAGCTATGGCGCAGGAAGCAATAAGACGCGAAGCCATGACAGTACCCTGACCGCCGACTCCCGCAAGAATAATATCAGACATATTATCTGTCCTCCTTTACTATCGCATTTACGGGGCAAATTTGAGAACAAAGCGAACAGCCCGTACACAAAGACGCATCGATTGCAACTTTGTCTTCGTCCTTTACCACGGCGGGGCAGCCGAGCTCTTTTATACATTTTTTACAGCCAATGCATTTTTCTTTATCCACCGCATAAGGCTTTGGGTCTTTTATGAGAGCAATACACTCGGAGCGGTATATTATAGCCGATACCCCTTTTGTTTCGGCGGCGCGCTTTGCCGCGGCAACAGCTTTGTCGTGTTCGAGCGGGTCTACCGTCTGTATATCGGTAACACCCAAGCCCTCAAGCACCTTCTCTATGCTTATTTTGGCTGCAAACTCACCCATGGCGTTTCTGCCTGTGGAGGGGTTGGGCTGATGCCCTGTCATGGCTGTGGTGGAGTTATCGAGAATGACCGCCGTCATATCCGCACCGTTATACACGGCGTTTGCAATACCTACGATACCCGTGTGGAAAAAGGTGGAGTCCCCCGTAAACGAGAAGCATTTGAAATCGGGCTCTACTTTTCCGATACCTTGAGCAAGGGTAATCCCCGCTCCCATACAAAGACAGGTATCGGTTGTATCGAGAGGCATGGCGTTGCCGAGAGTATAACAACCGATATCTCCCGAAAACAGCGCTTTCTTACCCTTCATGGCTTGCTTTACAGCATAAAATGATGCCCTGTGAGGACAACCTGCGCAAAGTACGGGAGGGCGTACGGGCAAAGGAGGTGCGGGCGGTAATTCTTGCTGCGTCTCTTCACTTTTGCCGAGGAATTTACTTAGCGCTCTTTTCACACTCATCACGCTGTTTTCGCCTGCTTCGGGCGTGGTACTGTCGAGTTTTCCGTGTATGTTCACGTTGAGCTTATACTTTCCACACAGATAAATAAGCTGCCGCTCAAGATAAGGGTCGAGCTCTTCGAAAACGAGTATCTCGTCAACGCTTCCCAAAAAATCAACGGCAAGCTTTTCGGGGAAGGGGAAAGGTGTTGCTATTTTAAGCATTTTTATATCTTCGCCGATATCCCTCAGCGCTTCCTTTACGTAGGATACGCTCACGCCCGAACACGCCGCTGCTTTTTTACCGCTGCCGACGGCAAAATTTTTATCGTACGAAGAAAATTCTTCCGAAAGCTCTTTCGCTCTTTTTTCGACCTTCAAATGCGACATGTACGCAAGGCGCGGGAATATGACCCATTTGGGGTCCTTCACAAAGCCCTCGGCTTTCTTTTCGGTATGCTTGCCGAGAGGCGAAAAAGACGCGCAGGCATGGCATATACGAGTTGTGGGGCGCATTATAACGGGAGTTTCATACCTCTCCGATATTCGGTATGCATAACTCATCATTTCATAGGCTTCCTCGGGGGTGGCGGGGTCAAATACGGGAACCTTTGAATACATACCGAAGGTTCTGGTATCCTGTTCCGTTTGCGACGATATCGGTCCCGGATCGTCCGCGACGACTATGACCATGCCGCCCTTTACCCCTATATATGAAAGAGACATGAGCGGATCGCTCGCCACGTTCAAGCCCACCTGTTTCATCGTCACAAGAGTACGCGCTCCCGCGTAAGATGCGCCCGCAGCAACTTCAAGAGCCGCCTTTTCGTTGACCGACCACTCAACATATACGCTGCCGTCATTATATTTAGCTATGGTCTCAAGCACCTCGGTGGAGGGCGTTCCGGGGTAGCCCGTTACAACATTTACGCCCGCGTCAAGCGCGCCCAAGGCAATAAGCTCGTTGCCCATATACAATTTTGTCTGCATCAAAAGCTCCTTAAAAGATTTGTAATATTATAGAACAATTTTGTCCGTCAATGCAACCTCATGAATATTTTACAAAGCGGAAAACGATGTTTTCGGCTCAATTTGTCACGCTCAGAAAATATAAGGTGAAGTCATCGTCGGGCGTGTTTATATAGTCAAAAGCCTTTGTACACTCAACGTCGGTATACTTATTGTAATTGACCGTGGAATTGAATTCCACCATTGAATTTGCCGCTGCTGAAACGCTGAATGCCCGTTCGTTTTCGGTGGAAGGGTCTATTATAACGCTCACCGTCTTTTGAGCCCGCGGCGATATAAGCTCCGCCGCATATACAGGTTCACTAAAGGTCGCATTTCCTTCTATGCTCAGCGAATAATACAGCACGGGCTTGTTTGAGTCTTTATAGTATTGCTTCAGTGATGTTATAAGAAGGCTGTCCTTATCAATAGTGTATACGTTAGTACCTTTCTTTTCGGATATTCCCCAATAGTAATCGAGGTAAGCTTTATGGGCTTTGTCTTCGAGAAGTGAAAAATCGATGCTCGTAGTAAGGATATAGCTATCCTCATTTTCCTCAAAGTCTATGGGCGTTTCACCGTCGCTTATTTCTAAAAGGTCTTTTGAAAAAACGTTGTACGACGGCATTATTATGTTCTCATAATAGCCGTCCGTATAAAACACCGTGAGATACTCGTTTTCGGCTATCTTGACATAAGCGGTACCGTTTGTAATATACGTTTCTTCCCCGTTGGAATCCGTCATGTATACGTCTGTATTTTCTCCCGTGGGCTCAGATTTTCTCACATATATGTCGTGCTCGTATTTATCCTGACCCATGCCGATTTTCAGGTTATCCATGCAATCGGTTAAACGCACAGTATCGAAGGCTTCATTCATAGCCTGTGCGGTATTCGCATTTTTCAGCTCCTCCATACCAAATGGCATATCGACCGTTTTTGAGCACGAACTCATGACGGTAAGAACAGATAGCGCCGATATCGCCAAAACATATTTTAAAGGTTTCATTTTCGCTGTTCCTCGTGTGTCGCAAATTTACAAAACGCCTCTGCGTTTCTGCAATTATCACACAAACCCAAAACATTTGCAACAAATAAGCCGACGGTTTAATATTACACCTGCTATATGGAAATGATAATATTAAAAAAGGAACTGCGTATAAGGATTACTTGGCTAAAACAAAGAAATGTGATAGAATTTATAAAAATATTGCGGCATCAATATTTTGAAATATTAAACAAATGAGACGGGAAATACCATGAAAAAGAAATTAAAAAAATTAAGCATACTGCTTTTAGCTCTCCTTCTTGCGTTTTCAATGTGCGCCTGCACCGATAAAAAGAAAAGCGAAGACGGAATACTGCGAATAATCACAACCGTTTATCCGCCTTACGATTTCGCAAGAATAATCACCGAAGGCGTCGATACGGAAATTACCATGCTGCTACCCGCGGGAATGGAAAGCCATACCTATGAACCCACGGCACAGGATATCATCGCCATATCGGAATGCGATCTTTTCATTTACACGGGCGGAGATGAGGATTATTGGGTAGAGGAGTTGTTGGATTCCCTCGGCAAAGACGCACCCAGTACTCTCACCATGATGGACTGCGTAGACCTTATCAAAGAGGAAAAATCGGCAGATAAAGCGGACAAACAAACAGCAACCGATACGGAAGAAAAAACCAAAAAGAATAAATACATGGGATACGACAGGCATGTCTGGACGTCTCCCGTAAACGCCATTGAGATAGTACAAGGCATAAAAAACAAGCTCAGCGAAATAGACAGAAAGAATGACGATCTGTTTAAGAAAAACGCAGATGAATACTGCAACAAGCTCATAGAGCTCGACGTGGCGTACCGCGATATGATAAAGAATTCGGCAAGAAGCACGATAGTGGTGGCAGACCGCTTCCCGTTTGTGTATCTCGCCGAGGAATACGGGCTTACCTATTACGCGGCCTTCCCCGGATGCGCAGAGGAAAGCGAACCCAGCGCGGCGGTCGTCGCTTCGCTGACAGATGAGATAAACTCACAGGGGATTCCCGCAATATTCACTATAGAATTTTCGAATCAAAATGTTGCGAATGCCATTGCCGAAAGTACAGCTGTAAAAATACTCACGCTGCATTCGGCTCATAACGTATCAAAGGAAGACTTTGACGCCGGCGTAGGCTATTATGAGCTCATGGTTAATAATCTGGAAGCGCTCAGGGAGGCACTTAGCTGATGTCTTTGATAAGCATCAATAATATTACGTTTGCCTATAACGGAAAAGCCGTGGTTTCGGAGCTCACACTCGATATCGAAGAAAACGATTATTTGTGCGTAGTCGGTGAAAACGGTTCGGGCAAGACCACGTTTATGAAAGGAATAACAGGACTTAAAAAACCTTCGTCGGGGACAATAAGCTTCGCCGAAGGTCTTAATTCCTATGAGGTGGGATATCTGCCTCAAAGAGAGGAGCTGCAAAGAGACTTCCCCGCTTCGGTAGAAGAAGTCGTTTTGTCGGGAAGGCTTAATGTGCGCGGTTCAAAAACACGCTATTCCAAGCTCGACCGCATCACTGCGGACGGATACATGCAACTGCTCGGTATATATGAAGATAAAAAGAAATGCTACAGAGAGCTTTCGGGCGGTCAGCAGCAAAGAGTTCTTCTCGCGCGGGCGCTTTGTTCTATGAAGAGGGTGCTTTTGCTCGATGAACCGGCAAGCGGACTCGACCCCGCAACCTCGAAGGAAATGTACCGAATCATCAATGAACTGAACAAAAAAAACGATATAACCATCATTATGATAACCCACGACCTGCTTGCCGCTTCCCGCTATGCAAAACACATACTTCACCTTGAAAACAAGCCTCTCTTTTACGGAACAAAGGACGACTATTTTAAAAGCGAAGCCGCAAAAAGATATTTGGGAGGCGAGCATAATGCTGAGTGAGATGTTTTCATATCCTTTTATGGTACGCGCCGTCATAGTGGGGATACTTGTATCTCTTTGCGCTGCGGTGCTCGGAGTCAGCCTTGTGCTTAAACGCTATTCGATGATAGGCGACGGTCTTTCCCACGTAGGGTTCGGAGCGCTTGCCATAGCGGCTGCTTTAAATGCGACTCCTTTGTATGTGGCGATACCCATAGTGGTGATAGCGGCGTTTCTCATACTTCATTTAAACAGCAGCGGCACCATGAAGGGTGACGCTGCCGTAGCAGTGATTTCCACATCTTCGCTTGCGATAGGTTCTATTGTCATAACCTTCTCAACGGGAATGAACACCGACGTAAACAGCTATATGTTCGGAAGCATTCTTGCGATGAGCAGCACCGATGTGCTTCTGAGTATAGTACTGTCCGTACTGGTACTCGGCGTATATGCCGTTTTATACAATAAAATATTTGCCGTCACCTTCGATGAAAATTATGCCAAAGCAACGGGTATAAATACAAATTTTTTCAACTTACTCATCGCCGTGCTCACAGCGGTAACAATAGTTTTGGGTATGCGTATGATGGGAGCGCTTCTGATATCGGGGCTTGTTATTTTCCCCGCGCTTTCCTCCATGCGTCTGTTCAAGAGTTTCAAAGCTGTAATACTTTCTTCCGCCGTTATATCGGCAGTATGTTTTTTAGGCGGTCTGTGCGCTTCATACATGCTTGCCGCGCCTGCAGGAGCCAGTATAGTGGTTGCGAATCTGATAGTTTATATCATCTCCTACATTTTCAGCGTTTTCAATTGAGAAAAGAGAAATGCACGGGTGCGAGCGGCGGCTTATGTTGAGCTTGCTCAAAAATAAGCCGACGTGAGTACCCGTATATGGCGCCCAAAGACATGAGCGGCGCCTATGCGCCGCGAATGACATTGGGCGCCGCAGTTCTCGTGCGCTAAAGTAAGTTTTAAGATTTCCCTTTATAGCCCCAAAGCCATGATGTGAGCGCAGCGAACGAATGCCTTTGGGCGATGCCCTTGGTTTTTTGTACTTGCGTACGGATTTGTGTTTAAGGAG
>CAYTMY010000066.1:0-6648 GCA_964439075.1 uncultured Lachnospiraceae bacterium
TCTAAAATTGTCATTAAAAAGAGCTCTGTATTGAACAGAGCTCTTTTTTAATATCGGTAAGTAAAAATATATAGATTTGAAAAAAGCGCTTAAACACATTATCAAACGCTCTGCGTCTTGCTGCCTTATTCACGGTGATATGATAAAATATTATCCGAGGAGCCGAGTGAACCGACAAACCGAGGAAAAAAAAGACAGATATGTGCGCCATTATAAACGTAGTATGAACGGTTATGTGGATACGAAAGCAGCAGTTGGAATTAAGAGAGCGAAAGCATAATATACTTTCGCTCTCTTGACTATGAGGGTATTGTTCCTCATGGTATTACAGAGTTTTTTGCTTCATTGTTTTTTCGAATTTCATACAACGCCCCTTGCCGAGCTTCTTTGCGTTATACATAGCAATATCGGCGTTTTCATACAGCTCTTCAAATGTCATGCCGTCGTCGGGAGCAACGCAGAAACCTACACTGCACGATATCTTTATTTCGTCATTTTCAGTTTCCTGCTGCTTTATATAATCACAAAAGCTTTGTGCTTTTTTTCGCGCATATTCGGCGCTGACTACGTCCTTACAGAATATCACGAATTCGTCTCCGCCAAGCCGTCCGAAAACGTCGCTGGAGCGGAATTCCTTGCGTATTGCGGCGCTTATTTGCCTTAGAACCTTGTCTCCGTATCGGTGCCCCATAGTATCGTTTATATGCTTAAAATCGTCTACATCGACCATCATCAGTACTGCGGTGCTTCCCTGACCGAAATCGTATTTGAAGTAGTTTTCGATGTTGTCAACCAAGCTTTTTCGGTTATACAGCCCTGTAAGAGAGTCGCTTTCCGCGCTGTTTTTAAGCGCTTCCAATTTTCTGTTTTCTTCATCGATGTCTTCGACGACCGCCATGCTTATAATGTGTCCCGTTACAGGGTCCTTGCTTATATACATGATGTTTTTCATCCACTTCATCGCGCCGTTTTTATCGAGTATCCTTCTGTATCGCAGCTCAATATTCGGTATTCCCTTTTCGTAGCACTCTTTTAAATATTCTTTGCTTACAGCCAAAAATCTTCCTCGGTCGTCGGGATGCACGGATGCCTCAGCCAAACCGCCGATGACTTCATCGTAGCCGCCGTCGGGATTGAGCCCGAATAGCTTTATCCAGCTTGTGGGCATTTCTATGAATTTATCGTCGTCGATATCGTATTTTGAAGTCGTAATGGAGTTTTTGAGAAGGCTTTTGTTGTATACTTCCTCTTGGCTTAGTTTCTGTTTGCTTTCGTCGACCTTGCTGATAAGCAATTTTTGATATTTTCTGAATGTGACGATTATAGCAAGCATACATACGTTTATTACGATACCGACCAAGACGGATAACTTACTGTATGCGTTCAATATGGGTTTTGTATAGGTGTCTATCGCCGAAGCGGGCGTTACAGAACACAGATACCAGTCGTTGAACTCGAGGGGAACGAAATACGTATATGATTTTACGTCGTTGATATCAAATACGGAATAAAATTCTTTTTCGCTTTGAAAACCCTCAATGATTTGAGAGTAGGTATTGTTATTGTAATATGCCGTATCGGGAAGGTGCTCCAATGCGGAAATAAAAATATCCTTACTCGCGGAAGCTGTTGCTATCAGATTGAAATTATTATCGATAATGCCGACATACCCGAGTCCGTTAAAGCTGCTTATTTCAAAGAGGTCACCGAAGGAGTCGGTGTTGGATATTCCGCACAAAATTCCTACGATGGTATTGTTTTGATATACGGGTACGCTTAAAATAATGACTTTCTCTTCGTTGAATTGTGATACGATAATATCGGATACATACGCTTGTCCGCTCATGGCGGCTTTGAAGTAATCAGTGTCCGAAGCCGAAGAACTTTCGTTTGTTAAAATAGAATAGAATGTGCCATCTGCCTGACAGAAATTAATAGCTGTAAAATCGCTTAAACTCGAGGCGTTATTTAAATATTCGATAGTTTCTCGGGAATTCAGATCGTTTTCATAAGATAGCATATTTGCGGTAGCTTTCAGAATATCAAGCTTGGAATTGATAAAATCGTTCATTATCTTTTCTTGCTGCAAGCTGACTTCCTTGAGTTGCACAGTCACATTGTTTTCCACAGCATGAGTAACAGTACGAGAAAAGATACTCAGAGCAAGTATAATAATTAACGTTACCAATGTAACGCAAACGATTCCCACTACAACAGTATGTTTACTGCGTTTGTCAGCCATACAAATACCACCGTTTTTATTTTTTCATCTTCAATATATTAATGCCGCTGCAAGTAATAGCTTTTAAAGAAATAATTTACGTAATATTATACCTTTTTTTATATAAAAAGTAAAATCATTTTAGTGCTCAGACGAAATTTTCACAATTGTTAAAAAAATGCCGTGAGAAAAGCCAAACAAAATGCCGTTTAATGGGAAACGGCATTTTGTTTTATATTGATTGTTGTGAAAAATCAATCGAAATAATTGTTGATACGAAGCGTCTGTCTGCTAGCGAGTCTTCTGATGAGAGCAAGCGCCGATTGCAGTGTGGTTCTGTTCAGTTTGATGTGTTCGGGAATAGGATGTTTTTCTTTTACGGGAACCACGCCGATCCTGTCGCACACTATGTAAGATACGCACTTGGCAATAAATTCGTAGTGGTCTCTTTCATAATCGACTTCATCGTTTTTGAAGTAGATGTTCGCATGTGTGAGTTCCTGGCAAAGGCTTGGTATAAGCTGTTCCGCTTCAAGTCCTCCCGCTACCACGATCTCTTGCTTTTTCCAGTCGAATTTTGCGACTTCCTTGGGGTCGATGCTGTTGTCGAGTCTGATGGGAACTGGTGATTCGTTCATGAGAGCCTTTATTAGTTCTCTGGAGTCCTTCGTATATCTGCAAACATATTTGTAAGTGGAGTCGGTCTGTGATACGTCATACACCGTTTTGGCATAATAGGTGTTCGACATCGAACCGAATTCTCTTATGTATTCCTTGCCTCTTTTCAGAAGAAGGAAACCATGTTCGCCTTTTTTTACATTTACGCCGAGCGACGCCCATGTTGCGATATCCTCTATTTTTTCCGAGTTCGGCTTCTGAATAAATATCAGCATCATATTTCCAAGGCTGTAGTTGCCGAAACGGCTGATAACGTCAAGCATGTCGGAGAGCTTGTCTTCGTCGGCTCTTATGAGATCCAACGCGTTGTCGATCAGCTTAAAAGCTTCTTCTCGCTGGTTCTTTTTTACGTCCAACGGCTGATGCGCCACTTGGGGTATCGTTTTGTTGTTGACGGCAGGGCTTTTGAATAGATCGTCAAAGTTATTTTGCATTTCCATACCTCTTTTGTCTATGTTCAGTATATATTTATATTGAACATTATATTTTTTGTTCAGATAAAGTATACATCATAACGCATATCAAATCCATACTTTTTATGAATTATTTAAATTAATTTTCAAAAATTACAGCCTTACGAGATTTAACCTTAGCGCATTTGTGACGACGCATACGGAAGAGAGACTCATTGCCAATGCCGATATCATCGGATTAAGCAGAGGTCCGCCGAAAATATGAAGTATGCCGGCTGCTACGGGTATTCCTATGCAGTTGTACAAAAATGCCCAAAAGAGATTTTGTAATTTTTAATGCATTGCAAAGTTTTTTTGCTGAGTTTTACAGCCTTTACAACGTCTCCGATATTGCCCGATACCAAAACTATATCGGCTGATTCCACGGCGATATCCGTTGAGGATACGGCTATACCCACATCTGCGGAAGCAAGCGCGGGTGCGTCGTTGATGCCGTCGCCTATCATCAGTACGGTGTTCCCCTCGGCTTTGAATTTGTTCACATACTCGGCTTTTTCGTTTGGCAGCACATTGGCGTATACGACGTCTATATTGAGCGTGTTTGCCACAGCCTCTGCTGTTCTTGCGTTGTCGCCTGTGATAAGAGCTGTTTTTATGCCGAGCTTGTGCAGGTCTGCAACGGTCGTCTTGCTTTCGGTCCTCACCGTGTCGGCAAGCACGATAAAGCCCGCATACGTACTTTCGATCGTAACGTACACTATAGTCTTGCCCATATTTTCATAAACTTTTGCTTTTTCGTCTTCATTTTCAGTGGAAAGGGCTTTGCCCACCGATACCCTTTTTCCGTTCACTGTTGCCGTTATGCCGAATCCGACCTCACTTTTGAAGTCGGATGCTTGTAAAAGAAGCATTTTTTTATTGCGCGCATATTCCGAAACAGCCTTTGCAAGCGGGTGCTGAGATGCGTTTTCAGCGGAGGCGGCTAGCAGAAGCATATCCTCCTCCTTCATTCCGTAAACCTCGATATGTTCAACGGCAGGCTTTCCTTCTGTGAGAGTGCCCGTCTTATCAAACACAATAAAATCGACCTTACCGCAGGCTTCGAGGCTCTGTGCGCTTTTATAAAGTATTCCGTTTTGCGCGCCTTTTCCCGTTCCCACCATTACCGCAGTAGGCGTTGCCAAGCCCAGAGCGCAGGGGCACGCTATCACCAATACCGATACGAATACCTTTATGCAAAAAGCTGCGTTTTCTCCTGCTATCATCCATATTACGGCGGTAGCGACGGATATTCCCAGAACACAGGGTACGAAAATCGCCGCTATTTTGTCAGCAAGGGCGGCTATGGGCGCTTTTGTGTTTTGAGCCTGTTCGACAAAGCGTATTATCTGTGAAAGCACGGTATCTTCTCCGACGCTTTCGGCTTTTACTGTGATGTAACCGTTTAAATTTATGCTTGCCGCGCACACTTTATCCCCTTGTTTTTTATCGGCGGGGATACTCTCGCCCGTAAGCATACTTTCGTCCACGCTGCAATAACCCTCTGTTATTCTTCCGTCAACGGGTATTTTTTCTCCGTCCCGTACAGCTACAATGTCTCCTATAACCACTTCCGAAAGAGGAACGGTTATTTCCTTGCCGTCCTTAAAAATATTGGCTGTTTTGGGGGAGAGCTCCATGAGTTTTTTAATGGCGTCTCCCGTCTTGCCCTTGGAGCGCGTTTCAAAATAGTTGCCCAGCGTGATAAGCGTCAGTATTACTCCGCACCCTTCGAAATACATATTGTCAGCCGCCATGTGATCCCCCTTTATAATCATCACAAAGGAAACCATACTGTAAATAAACGATGCGGTCGTTCCTATCGCTACAAGCGAATCCATATTCGGCATGCGTCTGAAAAGCGCGGCAAAGCCTCCCATAAAAATACGGTAGCTTACCGCGATTACGGGAATGACAAGTATGATTTGTATGAGCGCGTACAGCAGCGGCTGCTGCATTGGCTTAAAGAAGTAGGGAAGTCCTATCATAGGTCCCATTGCGGTATAAAACAGCGGAACAGTGAATATGATGCAGAAGACTAGCCTTCTTTTAAGCTTGTCAAGCCTTTCTTGTGCGTCCTCTTCTTTTTGTTGTACGTAAAATCCGCATTTTTCAACGATAGCAGCTATTCCTTCGAGGTCTATTGTGTTCTCATCGTATTGAACAACGGCCTTTTCCGTGGAAATATTTACCTGAGCATCCTTTATATTTTTGTTCCTGTTGAGCGCCTTTTGAAGAGACGCCGAACATGCCGCGCAGTGCATACCGCCTATCTTTAACGTGATTTTTTTCATATTGTCCTCTTACTCGAATGTGTAATACACATCGATGTTATTTTCGCTGAGTACTATCTTATCTATCAGTGTTATTATAATAGCTCTTTTTTGCTCAAAAGACAAGTCGTCCCATACCGACGAAAGTCCCGTTATGCGTTTTTTAAAGTCCGCCGTTTTGTTTTTACTCGCTTTTTGAAGGCACATATTGTCTTCAAGTGATTTTTTCTGCTTTTCCAATTTCTCAAGCTGTTGGCGGATGTCGTCCTGCGCTATGCCTTCGGCAAGGAAGTTTATGAGGTTTTTAATCTTGCGGTTTGTTTCCGAAAGCTGTCTTTCGGTGAGTGCAAGCGTATTTACGTTTTGCGTATGTTTTTCCGATTCTATCAAATCGGGATTAAGCGATAGCTTAAAAAGCTCTTTTGTGACTTTGTTTTCGATTTGCGCGGCTTCGTATTTAAAATTGTTGCAGAAGGGGTCTTTTATCATATACTCCTGTGAAGACTGTTGCGAGTAGCAGCATATTTTATGACCCGCTTTGCCCCATTTTTGATAGCGCATTTTAGCGCCGCATTTACCGCAGTATAAAATACCCGTGAGCAAATTTGCGCCGCAGCGTATATTATTGCGCCTTCTTGAGTTCATTAGGTTAATAACGCTCTCGTATGTTTCTCGTGATACTATAGGTTCGTGTTTTCCTTCGTATACGGAGCCTTTATATTCCAGCATTCCGCAGTTTATCTTGCTCTTTAAAATCTGGCTTACGCTTTTGTCATACTTCAATCCTGTTTTAATAGCTATGCGCTCGCATGAAAAACCGTTTAGGTACATGTCGTACATGAGGCGCACCTGATGGGCGCGTTCGTTCGGCACAAGCATACCTTTGCTCAGCTCATAGTCGTATCCGTAAGGGACTTTCCCGCCGCCCGGCCAGTAACCTTTTTTTACGCGTTCCTTCATGCCCATGCGCGTTCGTTCCTTTATTGTTTCCCGTTCGAGTTGGGCGAATACCGACAGTATGCCT
>CAYTMY010000067.1:0-6636 GCA_964439075.1 uncultured Lachnospiraceae bacterium
CAACCACCTGTTCGTTCTCGGAAATGACAACATCATAAACGGTATCATTGAGAACAAAGCCAGTCGGCTGTTCGATTTCACGGACATACCAAGTGCCGTAAGGAATATCTGCAAAAGAAAAACTACCGTCATCTTTCGATGTGGTAGTCATCAGAGCGTTTTCCTTTGTGAACTCGCCGTCATTTGTCTTGAACAGACCGATAATCGCACCGCTGAGTCCTTTTCCGTCCTCATCGGTTTTGATACCGGAAACAGAACCATATTTCAGGTCATTGTCAATGGGTTTGCCGTCATTCACGGAAATCTCAACCTTTGCGGTTTCCTGTCCGGCATACTCATAACCCCTAAAGTATTTAAGCTGCCAAAGGCATATAGCAATAACAACCGAGTGATTAACTACCTAATCAGCCGAGGTATTCATAAAAGTATTATTGATTACTGCATAAATGAGGGAAAGCTCTATGAGGAAGCCAAATACCACAATGCAGTGTTTGTGGGCTATGATAAAAAGGGTATCCCTAAGTACGGGACAATGAGAGGAACAATAGGAAACTATCATGGAGATGTTAAGAACAGCGATAAAAGCTGTTCTTTTTCTTATTCAAGTAAAGATAGTTCCACGCTCTATGTCTTTGAAGCGGCAATCGACTTACTCTCTTTTGCCACGATGAAGCTTTATTCTTTCGGAGAGTGGAGGAATGATAACTACCTTTAACTTTCGGGAGTATATAAAAAGAAAGCCCTTGACAGTGATCCTCCGCTTCCCATAGCGTTAAAAATCTTTCTTAAAAACAATCCGCAGATACAGACGATTTACCTTTGCCTTGATAATGACGAGGTAGGTGTTGGCGCTTGCAAGCTGATAACAGAAAAGTTAAAGGAGGACTATACGGTTAAAGCCCTGCTACCGAGCGCAAAGGATTATAACGAGGAGCTGATGAACAAAATATACGCACAGCGGAAAAGTAAGGGGATATGCCGATGAAGGTAGGAAATAAAAAGCAAAAAAATAAAAAATATATGCTATAATAGCCATACTAACGAAAGGATCATATTTATGGGAAAATATTTACAGATAAAAAAAATGTGGGATAGCTTTGATATTAAAACCACTGAAGAATTAAATAAAAGACTCGACAATTACCGCATACTCTTTGCCTATAATTCAGGCAGAATAGAAAACGATGAGGTTACCTTTCACGACACAAGGGAAATTTTTGAAAACGGCAAGATAATAAACTTTACGGGAAGTCCCGGTTCAATCTTTGAAACCCAAAATCAGAAAACCTGCTATGAATATCTGTTGGACAAAATCATAGCAAAGGAATCCCTTTCGATTAAACTTATCAAAGAAGTCCACGCTATTCTTACCGCAGGAACCTATGATGAAAGGCGCTTCATTGTAAATGAAGAACGCCCCGGAGAATTTAAAAAGCATGACTATATAGTAGGCAAAAACGAAGTGGGCGATCCTCCCCAAATGGTTGAAGAAGCGCTGAAGGTTTTGGTGGAAGAAATGAACGGCTACGAGGGTGAAGATATACTTAAAGCCGCCGCATATTTTCACCTGAAGTTTGAATACGCTCATCCCTTTGCCGACGGTAACGGCAGAGTGGGAAGAACTCTCATGAATTACTTTCTGCTTACTCATAATAACCCTCCAATTATCATTTACGAAGAGGATAAGGATAAATACTATAAAGCTCTTGATACCTATGATAATGATGAAGACATAATGCCTATGTATGAGTTTTTAGAAAAGCAAACGGTTAAGACATGGGAAAAAACCTTGGAAAGAGAATACGGAAAGTCAGAAAAAAAGGAAAAGAAGTTTGATGATTTTTCAAGATAACTTAATAAACTGTCTACAAGGCGCTTCAATAGGAGGCGTCTTTTTTAATGCTTAAAGTAAGGGGATATGATCTTGCCCAAGATGAGTACGATAAAACCGGCTTATCCAAACGATAATTCATCTGACAGCAGATGCGAGAACCGCTTAAAACAACAGTTTTACCCTAAAGCGCCCAACATGGTTTGGGTAAGTGATATCACGTACATAAAAGTAGGTCAACATTTTTGCTATCTGTGTGTTATTATAGACCTGTACTCCCGCAAGGTGATTGGCTACAGGCTTTCGGATAAGGCGGACAGCGCGATGGTAGCGGAATTATTTATTCAGGTCTACGAAAAACGAGGGTGTCCCCGGGGGCTGATGTTTCATTCCGACCGGGGATGTCAGTATACCTCGGAATCTTTTAGGAAAACGTTGGACCGCTTAGATGTGATGCAGTCGTTTTCCAAGAAGGGGTATCCGTATGACAATGCGGTGGCGGAGAGCTTTTTTAGGTATCTGAAGAAGGAAGATCCTTTAAGAATAGTGCCGAAGTAAGGCTTTGTGTGTTTGAGTATATCGAAGGCTTTTATAACAGCCGAAGGGCTCATTCTGCCAATGGGTTTATTACTCCGGACAAGAGGGAGATGTTATATTTTGGGCAGTCAGCTGAAAGTCTCCGGCAGCCTTAAGCCGGCTTAAGGCTGCCGGGTTACTCACCATTATTATCTTACCCTTCGCTTTTTGCTGTCTACTCTTTTGACTATGGTGCACAAGCCAACTTCTTCTATTGGTATAAGCTTTCTTAAAAGCTATGCGGGAGTATGCTTAGAGGGAGCAATCATCGTGCTTGCCTGCATTATCTTTTCCTCCCTTGCTTCAAGCCCGCCTGCTGTGGATACGAGTATGCAGGCGGTAACGATGGTGTGGAGCTATCTCGGAGAGCTGCTCTTTAACATGCTTGTATTG
This sequence comes from uncultured Lachnospiraceae bacterium, assembly GCA_964439075.1. Taxonomy (GTDB): domain Bacteria; phylum Bacillota; class Clostridia; order Eubacteriales; family Anaerofustaceae; genus CAYTMY01. The sequence continues at coordinate 2,801 of CAYTMY010000067.1, forward strand.
GTTGGAACGGTGAAGCTGAGTGACAGGGTGGTTAAGGATATGATGGGACTATAAATAAGATATATTGTCGTATTAAGTAATAATATGAGTTTTAAGGAATTCAATCCCTAAATTAATTGACAAAGTTATATTTAAGGATTATACTGAAAATAATTGTAGGAGGTTGATATGATACGAATAGACAGACCCGAGTACCTTGATTTTCTTATACGTTCTAAAGACAGGCAGATAATAAAGGTCGTATCAGGAGTCAGAAGGTGCGGTAAATCAACGCTGTTTGAGATATATAAAGATTACCTTGTTCAAAACGAAGTAAGTAAGGAACAGATAATAACCATTAACTTTGAGGATGCTGATTATGATTCTCTCTGTGATTATGGGTCGCTGTATGAATATATAAAGCCCTTGCTTGTTGACGGTAAAATGAACTATATCTTTCTTGATGAGATACAGCATGTAAAGCAGTTTGAAAAAGCTGTTGACAGTTTGTTTATCAGAAAAAATGTTGACTTGTATATAACAGGCTCAAATGCATATTTTATGTCGGGAGAATTGGCAACACTGCTTTCAGGCAGATATATTGAGATTCAAATGCTGCCTCTTTCCTTTAGGGAATTTTGCGCGGGTTACGATGAATACAGTGATAAAAAAGAACCTAAAACCATATATCAAAAATACACCTCTTACCTTGAAAACAGTTCATTTCCCTATACTTTACAGCTTGATGAAAGCGAAATAGAGGTAAGTGAATATTTAAGAGGTATATATAATACAGTGTTACTAAAGGATATAGTAGGCAGGCTTAAAATATCCGATGTAATGATGCTTGAAAGCGTCGCTCGTTTTGTATTCCATAATATAGGCAGCTTGCTTTCCACCACCAATATCGCAAACACCATGAAAAGCAGCGGCAGGCAGATAGACCAAAAGACCGTAGAAAAGTATATCAAAGGCTTAATGGACGGTTTGCTTGTTTATCAGGCAAAGCGTTACAATATAAAAGGCAAACAGTACCTTGCTACTCTTGAAAAATATTATGTAGTGGATATAGGATTAAGGTATTTTCTTTTGGGAAGAAGCGCCGCCGACAGCGGTCATATACTTGAAAATGTCGTTTACTTGGAGCTTATACGAAGAGGTTATGAAGTGTATGTGGGGCACATGAGTGACTGCGAAGTTGACTTTGTAGCTATAAACCGTGAAGGCATCGTATATTATCAAGTGGCGGCTTCAATACGTACAGAAGAAGCATTAAAAAGAGAGCTTGGCGCACTTGAAAAAATAGACGATCATTATCCAAAATATATCCTTACATTAGACGAAGATCCTTCGACAGATTACAACGGGATAAAAACGAAGAATGCTCTTAAATGGCTTATGAATGAATAGTAAAAAATATATCGCTGTACTTAAAAGTACGGCGATTTTTTTATGCAATACATTCGAATATCATTGCAATAATAAAGATAAGGAGGAGTTATGAAACAAAAGACACAAACAAGAATATATAACCGCTTTAAGGCTTACGCTTTAGCGGACTGTGATTGCAGCTACTGCCTTTACGGGAATACAAGAAAGAAAATATGCAGCTTAAAAGAATGCGCCTGTGCCAAGGAAAAAGCACAGGCGTTTATGGATGCAATGGTTAAAGCCGGAATACATAAATAGCGTAAATTTTGCTTTTAAGCATTTATGTATGAAGGCTTTATAGGCAACAAAAGTTGCCGCATGAGAAATCGACACGATTTCGAATAACCATTTAATATTAATATGGAGAAAAACAATGGAAATAAAAATCAATAAAGAGATAAGAGAGTATACGGAAAGTCTGTTTTTTGGTCTGTCGGTCAGACAGTGTATCTTTTCACTTCTTTCTATGGGAGTGGCGGTAGCTATATACTTTCTGCTTAGAAGCACTTTTAGCATTGCCACTTTATCATGGCTCTGCATAGTAGCAGCTTTCCCCTTTGCCATCTTAGGCTTCTTTAAGTATCAGGGACTTAATGCCGAGCAGTTCTTATGGGCGTTTATTAAAAGCGAGATACTTTCACCTAAAGAACTTACCTGTGAAATGAAACCAATCTATATGGAAATCTTGGGAGGAAAAAATGATTAAAACACTAATAAGAATAATAGCAGAAGAAAAGGAGAAGTTTTCTGTGCCGAGGTCAGTTCAGAAAACCATTCCCATTAAAAGAGTATATCCTGACGGGATATTCTACTGCGGCAAAAAGTACGTCAAGAGCTTTCGCTTCTCCGACATCAACTACCGGGTAGCCTCTGATAGTGATAAACAATCTATGTTTATCGGCTACTGTGAGCTATTAAATACTCTTGACTTGGGTAAGCAGCTTCAGCCCGTAGGTATGCTTGTGGTCTTGGACAGCATCTTAAACCGCATAACGGCAAACAGAGCTAAAGGCAGAAACACACATATTTTTATTGATGAGATATATTTGCTTTTCCAACATGAATACTCTGCTAACTTCCTTTCAACTCTTTGGAAGAGAGTAAGAAAGTACGGAGCTTTGGCGACAGGGATAACGCAGAATGTGGACGACCTTATGCAATCTCACACCGCAAGAACTATGCTTGCGAACAGCGAGTTTATCGTAATGCTTAATCAGGCGGCTACGGACAGGGAGAAGCTATCAGAGCTACTTAATATTTCCAATCATCAGTTATCCTACATCACCGACGCTGACGCCGGAAGCGGGCTTATTAAGGTGGGCAGCTCTCTTGTGCCGTTTAAGGATAGTTTCCCGAGAAACGCGCTTTATAAGCTGATGACGACGAAGTTTAGGGAGGTTACATAAAAAGATAAAATCTTGTTGAATTTTTAGAAAAAAGAAAAAATTATAGGGAGGAGGTGGTATAATGTAAAAATATAGAGTGCTTACAATAACAAAAAAGATATCGCTAAAATGATTCGCATAAATAAAGGAGACATTATGGATCAGTATGATTTTACTTATAAAGTTCCAGACAACTTTAAAGAAAAATTGGTTCGTTTTTTGTCACAGAATGGAAACAGTGCTATGTCAGAAAAGCTGCTTAAACCGAGTAAATCGGGATACTTGATAAGAAATATAGACTATATTATTTGTGATGATAATTTTGAAATAATTCTTCCTGAAGAGCGTGGCGACTCATTTGAAATATTGTCAAAAGATATTTATGATGCACTCGGAAGAGATCAACCCTCTTTAGTACTCGATAGATTGCACACTTACACAATTAAGTATATTAGAACGATTTGCTCCAAGCACAGCATACCAATTTCTAATGAAACAAGTACGAATTATCCAATTCATAGCTTAATTGGCTCACTCGCAAAATACTATAAGGAAGAAAAAGTGTTTGAATCTGATTTTGCGTATCAAGCCATGAAAATGCAATATTTGAGAAATATAATGAAATTAGGAACAATAAAAGTTATGCACACGACAACGATGTATTGGATAATGCTGAAGCTGAATACGTAGTTAGAATAGTAACAGCAACCCTGGTCGGAGTGCGAATAAGGACAAACTTAAAAAACCGCACAAACAAAGCGGTTTCGGCGGATGACAGGTGTGAAAAAAAATAAACATCTGAAAAGAGGAAAAGAACATGGAAGAAAAAAAGGTTGGGAAAGTAAACACTTATCAAATTGGTAGAATAACATACTATGTTGAAAGTGCGTTTTCTGAAGATGAAAACGCAATGACATTAAGCGAACAAATTAAAGAATTATTGATACAGTCATTACGGCTTAAAGAAATAGTTCAATAAAATTGACGAATCAAGGACACAGCGATGTGTCCTTTTTTCATATAAAAAATAAGGAGGAAAAA
>CAYTMY010000068.1:0-6624 GCA_964439075.1 uncultured Lachnospiraceae bacterium
TTACATACATAACGACCCATTATTTATTTAAAAGCACTCCGAATATTTCGGGCAAGGAACACTCGAACTCCATGTACTTCCCTGTGGATGGATGTATAAAGCCGAGCGTGTAGGCGCAAAGCAACTGTCCGTCAAACATCTTATCGTATCGGTCATTATAGGAATAGACCTTATCGCCTATAACCGGATGAGAAATATATTTCATGTGTACGCGTATCTGATGAGTCCTTCCCGTTTCCAAAGACAAATCCACATGAGTATAGTCGCCGTACACTTTATTGACGGTGTAATGCGTTAGCGCCCGCTTTGCATTCTTCGATGTTACGCAAAAGGCTTTTCTGTCGTTAGGATCCCGACCTATGGGCGCGTCTATAGTGCCGACACTGTTTTCCACCGCACCATGCACCACTGCGGAGTATCTGCGCGTTATGGAATGCTGCGCAAACTGCTGCGCGAGACAATTGTGAGCCTTATCGTTCTTTGCAACCACTAACAGACCCGAGGTGTCTTTGTCTATTCGATGCACTATCCCCGGACGTATTATGCCGTTTATAGCCGAAAGATTGTCAATGTGGTACATGAGCGCATTCACAAGCGTTCCCGTATAATTTCCCGCTGCGGGATGCACCACCATACCCTGCGGTTTGTTCACTATCACGACGTCGTCGTCTTGGTAAACTATATCGATCGGTATGTTTTCCGCTTCAACGCTCAATTCGGCAACAACGGGCAAAACAACGCTGAGCGTATCTCCTCTGTGCAGCTTTGCCGACGGTTTCACAGGCTCGCCGCTTATGGTCACTTCGCCTTTTTCAAATGTCTCGCGTAGCTTTTGGCGCGAAAAATCGCTTATTTGTTCGGCAAGAAATTTATCTGCTCTGAAATTATCGTACTGCTCTTCAACGGTAAATGACAATTTTTCCATTTATATATCACCGTTAAGAAAATTTCTTTATGCTCAATCTGATGTTGCCTTTTTTTGTCGTCCCCTTTGCTTCATCGACGATAAAGCGCCCCTTGGAACGAACTGATACGATATCTCCCCGCTTGAGATTAACGGACGGCTTTGAGATCGGAGAGTGGTTGACAAATACTTTTTCACCTTTTATAAATGCCGCCGCTTCGCTTCGTGAGAGCTTAAATACCGCGTGCATGAGCACGTCCGCCCTCATGGAAGCCACTATCACATCAATATCGCTGAAAACAGGTTCAACCGCAATTATATCTTCAAATGCAGCTTTCTGCGCGGATACGGTATATTTGCCTATTTTCGAAAGCTCGCCGATGATAAAATCTCCCAATGGCGCTGCGATAAACAGCTGAGCGGCTTTGTCCGTGATGTTGATATCCCCTATTTTTTCACGCGCGATGCCCAAAGAGGTGAGAGCGCCCAACACATCGCGGTGGGAAAGCTCATTATTTGCAGGCAGCTTTATATGAATACAATCGATAGGATAATCTCTGTATGAAAGAGACATAGCCTTTGGCGCTATCGCAAGCATTTTTCTTTCGGTAAAGTCATGACCTCCGAAAAATACCGCATCGGCATTGGGGTAGCGCCCAATCTCCTTTTCTATAAGCATTTGGAGAACAGGTTCATAAAAATCACCGTAAATGACTATGCCCATTTGCGATGCTTTATCGGCGGTCTGTTCGAGCATAGACGCCAAAAATTCCTTTTGTGACATAATTTACCTCATAAAAAACGGAGATGTGACCATCTCCGTATCATTCATTTTTTTACTCCAATACTATCAATAGCCGTAGTCCAAATCGGAATCATCGTAGGTATACGTTTCCTCTTTTTCCTCTTCGGCAGTTTGGATATCGACATTATACGGCGCAATCACCAAAACATTGTCCGATATTTCTTTTAATTTTCCGCCCAAAGCATAAGCCGAACCCGTTATGAAATCGTAAAGCCTGGTTACGTCCTCTATGTCCATTTCTTCAACATGCACAACGACGGTCTTACCGTTTTTCAATTCATCACACACAATGCGTGCGTCGCTTATTTTCTTGGGTTCGATAAGCACGACCTGACCCATTGCAGATGAAGAAGGAAGGGATATGGGAGTGCTTTTTTCTTCTCTCTTACGTGAGTTCTTTTGTTTTGTCTGTTCCTGCCTATCCGACGAAGAATCGCTTTTGGAAGCTCCTTCGGATGTGTTATCTTCATCTTCGTATTCTATTTCAAATCCCAGTTTACCAAGAAGATCGTCCATTTTACTCATATACAGTCCTCCGTTTATGCAAATAATGTTCTTCCGAGTCTCAGCATATTCGAACCGCAAGCTATAGCAGTTTCATAATCGTTGCTCATGCCCATAGATAATATCTTAACTTGTATATTATCATATTTTGCGTTCAATTTCATCAGTTCATCAAAAATATTTCGTGTTTTAAGGAATAATTTCGATAAATATGCGCTTTCATCGGTATTGGGCGCTATCATCATAACCCCTTTTAGTTTTACGTTACCCAACAAAGCTATCTGTTCGGCTGTTTCTACAGCTTCCGAGAGCTCTATGCCGTGCTTGCTCTCTTCATTGGCAGTGTTTACCTGAAGCAAGATATCAGTGATAATCGAATGTTTTTCGGATTCGGCGTTTATCGCCTCAGCCAGATGCAGGCTGTCTACGGAATGGATGAGGGAAACTTTACCCATAAGGTACTTCACCTTGTTTGTTTGCAGGCTCCCGATAATATGCCAATTCGCTTCACGCTTTATGAGAGGAAATTTTTCGTTGAACTCCTGCACGCGGTTTTCTCCGAGATTTATTATACCGCAGTCGAGTATTTCGTTTATTTCTTCGATACCGCGCGTTTTCGTCACCGCAACAAGCGTTATTTTCTCATCAAAGTCCGATTTTGCGCTCGCCGCATTTATTTTCTCCATACATCTTTTTACGTTGTCGCTTATCATTGCTGCGCCCCCTTCAATATGATTTCATCGCCGCTGCCGAGAGCCTCGTTTTCATTCGTCTTTAAATAAGCGGTATTTCCTTCTGTTTTGTATACGGTCACCTCGGTCGGCACTTTTGTTCCCGCATTCTCAAGCACGTTCACGTAAGTCTTGCCGTTATAGTTATAAACACAGGAAGCGGGCACAGAATGGCACCAAAATGATTCTGTCTGCGCCTTGGCTGTAAATATACGCTTATCCGCAAATGCTATGACGTCATCTCTGAGCGCCATAACGATTATTTTGTCCTCTTCTTGAGTATTTATGACCTGAATAATATTGCCTTTATAGGCGGAACCTTCCTCCGTAACAAGTTCGAAATCGGGGAAATTGTTAAGTATATCCACCCTTCTGAAAATAAAGTTGATATACCCGCCCTCGGCGTCCATGGAATATCTGTCGCACAGTTTTGAATAATATGAGTTGACTGCCTCTTCATCGGCTACAAACGTATTCTCATCGACACGCAAGAGCAATACCATTCTATCGCCCGCACTGCTCTTTATGTAATATTTGCCGTCATTTTTGCTCTTCACCGGAGACATCATGTCGAGATTGTCGAGAGCGGCTATATCTACCGTACTCAGCGAATCGAAATTCATCGATGTCTCGAAGCCGTCAATGCTGTAGTAAATATTTCCGAACAGAGAAAAATCAAGATTTTCAAGCGTAAGAGGTATGTCGCTGCGTCCGAGCATAGAAGCCACGTTCTCTCTTATGAGCGAGTTATCGTAGCTTGAATTGTAAACATACTGCATAGCTCTTTTTAAAACATAAAGTTCCTCCTGCACGGCTTCCCGTTCACTTGCAAGCTGCTTTGTCTTTTCACTGTCTGCGGCGGCAGTAGACTCGGCGATCTGCGCGTCGAGCTCCGCTGATTTTTTATTATAGTCCGCAACAACAGCGTATATCTGTTCTTTAGTCGTTATCGAAGGATTATGAAGGACAAAATCCAACACCTTGAGCTTTTTGTTTACGTATACGTTTGTGGAAAGCGTATAATTGTCGGCAAGCAAGGTTGACGCAGAAACTTTGTCGCCTTCTTTACATAAAAAATTGATCGCCTCCGTTGAATTGACGATAACGTATTCTTCATCTTTAAAGGCATATACTTTGGCGGGCACACTGAAAGACGTCAGCTCCGCTTGTAAAAACACGCTCGGTTCGGGAATCATTTTGATGATAAAATAGGCGAATATGACAAGAACGACTGTTATATACATCAACAGCCGTCTGTTATTATTTAATATGTTTTTTAACCGTGATGATTTGTGTTTTCTCTTATCAGCATCCATTAAAACAGATTTTAACACAAATACAGAGCAGGTTCAACTTATAGAAGTTTTTTAATAAAATCCCACTAAGCCCCTGAAGGAAGACAGAGGTTTCCCGACGAAGCGGAAATATAGCTCATCCAATAACCGAGTTCGCTTCCCGGAAGTTTATGAAAAAACATAAATCCCGTCGCGCCCGCAAAGAGCTGTTCCTCTTTCAGATGCCTGCCGAGAACCGCAAACACAAAATACTCCGACTTGCCGCTGAGTTCTACCCTGCCTACAAGCTCTTTCGGATATGCCGAATCCTTTATAAAAGGATTTGTGTAATCTCCGAATATATCGTTCAGCGCCGTGGGCTCGCCGTTATATTGAATTTTCAGCTCATGTTCGGCAGAGATTTTTTTATCGAACATATAAAATATATGATTTTTGAGTACGCTTTCATAACCCGTAAATTTCGAAAACACCTCGTCCATAGCTTCAGGCGCACCGTTCAAGGTAATGCCTTCATCCGCGGCTGCAAATTCACCGAACAATTCACTCTGAATTTCTTCAACGCTCCGAAGTTCTCGCTCATTTTTCGGCTCAATCACTGCCGATACTGCACAGGCAGTTTGCAATGGGACGTTTACGGGAGATTCGGTATTGAGAAAGTCTTCCTCACTGACCTGCAGCTGTGAGTTGTTGAGCTCCTTAAGTTCACCGACGCCGCCGTATGCCTCCGTTTCGGTTCTATCTTCATTTGCGCTGCGCCCGCCCAAACCGAAAGGTGCGGAGAATACCTCCTGGTCGTTCTCTATATCGACTATTCGAATCATAACACTTTTCTCTATTCTTTTCTTTGATATTGTCAGCTTGCCGCTGGAAGCACCCTTGGCTATCTTTGCGGTATAAAAGCTCCCGTCCTTATTTACAAACAGTATGGCAAACTCGCGAGACGCTTTGTACGACAGCTTTACGTCAAACAAGCAGTCCCTTTCCTGTTCCTCATATTTTACATTTACCTTCTTGTCTTCCGGCAAATCGTTGTAAAGAGTAATCATGCTGCCTCCTTAAAGTCGATTGTTTCCGATTATATTTATGCTCAAATTCATTGATATATTCCATAATGGCGTTAATTATTATCAAGAGTTTCATATATTTTTTTTATACCTTCATCGCGGTGGGTGAAATATTCAACGCTGTTTTCGGTAAAAGCTTTTAAGTGAGGGTATGTATCGTAAACAAGCTTAATTTTGCCGCAGGGCAGCATACCGATATTTTCAGTGTATTTTTGAGCTTCATCGGAAAGCATGTACAGAGCAAGGTCCTTCAACACCGCGTTTTTAGCGGCATTTCCGCTGTCGTAAAAAATATACGATACCGTTTCTCTTATGAACACGAAGTCTTTGCCTTCGGTAGGATATTTGAGTATATCGAAATCAAACCCTTTTTGGTTCATTTGCCGCCGCAGCATATAATTGACCTCGGAGAGGCTGAGAACACACACAACGCTTTTACCTCCGTAAAAATCGCTGCGAACCGTATCGGCGCTGCGTTCGGAAGAGTCGGAGGGCAAAAATGAACGAAGAATATCGAGATATTCCTCCTGGGGTTCTTCAACTCCTTTGTACAGAAGAAAAGGAAGATATGAATAAATATCTTCGTCAATATAATCGAAGGTGATATATTCGCCCTCTGTGTTCTTTGCTTTTATTTCGGAAAGAAGCTGCACAAACGAATCTGGTGAACCGTCGTAAATATCGGAGGTAACCCCCAAAAGAGAAAGAAGGTCGTTGTTAACCAGTATTACCGACGCATTACAGTACATATCGACTACGATGTTATCTTCGTATACAGAACGGTTGCGGTCTGTATAAAGCGAATCAAGATGCGCGGCAAGTTCTTCATCGCGCAGTGCATTATTCAAGCCCGCCTCGAACGACCCTATTTTGCTGCGCATCACATCGGGATGGGCGCCGTTATAAAAAGCGTACGACGCTGTCTCCTCGGGAGTCAGCCTGCTTATTCTGCTCAAGTCTATTCTGAGAGTGTCGTAGCCTTCGCAAAAATCGGAGAGAATGGTGTTGATAAATGAGTAATCGTTGCCCTTTATGGTACGGGCCGTTGTATCATAAAAATCTATAACCCCTTTATATGCGCTTTGCGGGCTTTTCGGAGAACCTGCCTCGGAAAGCATAAAAACAGACAAGCGCACGGCAAGCAGAAACGCAACGGCTAAAATCGACGGCAGAAATTTTTTCAGAGTTTCTTTTTGGACGCCATGAAACGGGCGCTTTCTTTTTTTGTATTTTCTTCTCATATTCCCGCCCCTCCGATTAAAAACAGACAGTTTAACGAAACGCGATAATCCTGCCGCACTTGACATGTCCCCTTCCGATA
>CAYTMY010000069.1:0-6619 GCA_964439075.1 uncultured Lachnospiraceae bacterium
CGCCATATACGGGTACTCACGTCGGCTTATTTTTGAGCAAGCTCAACATAAGCCGACGTGAGTACCCGTGCATTTCTCTTATTCTACGTATCTGACCGGCATGATCAGATACAAAAACTTATCGCTTGCAACAGGACGTATAAGACATGGTCCCACCGAATCCTTAAATTCGATGATGACCTTTTCGTCTGTTATGTTTTTTAAAATATCTATAAAATAACGCGAATTAAAAGCTATTTTAAGATCGTCTCCCGATTTTTGCACGCTTATTTCTTCGTTTATATTACCTCGCTCCGAGCTTGAAGCTATTTTCAGCGAGTTTTCCGTGATATCTATTTTTATCATGGAATTGTGCGATTCGTCCGTTATGAGAGAAGCTCTCTCTATACATACCGCCAGGTCGTTTCTTTCCACCTTTACCACCGTTTTTATCTCCGTGGGTATGAGGGTTTGGTATTTTATGTAAACTCCCTCCAAAAGGTTCGATATAATCTGTGTGTCGCTCACATTTACGATAAAGCGGTTATTTTTTATGAGAAATTCAGCCGCCGAGTGGTTCATGGAAAGTATTTTCATTATTTCCATCAAAGCTCCCGAGGGTATAACGGCGGTCACTTTTTCATCGGGAACATATCCTATTTTTTGTTTTCTGTGCGCCATTTTAAATCCGTCTAATGCGGTAAAGCGTATAAAACCTTCTTCTATTTCAGCAAGAACTCCCGTAAGTATCGGGTTTATGTTCATAGCGGGCGCCGCTGCAAAGGCGGTTTCCCTTATCAGCTCTTTAAGAACTTCGTTCTCTATTCCCACAAAATCCTTATCCTTCACTTTTTCAAATTCGGGATAGTCCATAATATCTTTTCCGAGAATATTCACTTCGCTCTTGCGGCATGTAATATCTATGCGGTTTTTATCGCCCATACTGAAATATACTCTGTCGTCGGGATAGGTGCGTATTATATCCATCAGCGTTTTAAAGGCAACTATCATCTTGCCTTCTTCGGAAACTTCCGCGGGTATGACCGTGGAAATGGATATCTGCATATCGCTCGCTTTAAAGGTGAGGCTGTTTTTTTCGGCTGTTATGTGAACGCATTCCAAAATAGGTATGGTACTTTTTGCCGTTATTGCCCTGCTTACTGTGGATAGTGCTTTTATAAGGTCCGAGTTCTCTGCCGAAAATTTCATGTTTGTATCCTTTCCGTTGTCTATATGTATATATTAAATATATCAACAGTAGCAGTAGTAGGGGGTGTTCACAATGTTTAAAACCGTATTTTTTGTTTTAGGTATGCGGTTAATTGAGCTTGTCGGCGGTTTACAGTATGTGACTGCCCTGTAGATAAGACCGTTTATTATGTTTATAAGCTGTCGGTTCAGCTGAGAGAGGCGTTGTTGTCTCTTATAAGACCCTCTAATAAAATGAGGTCTTTATGAAGAGAGGCGTCCTCTTTTTCGTTTTCTTTTACGGAATTGACCGCGTGTATAACAGTGGAGTGGTTTCTTCCGCCGAAGGACTCCCCTATGGCGGGAAGGGACAAATCCGTAAGGCTTCTTGTGAGATACATCGCTATTTGGCGGGCGTTGGCTATATTCATAGTCCTCTTTGCCGAAAGTATATCTCCGTAAGATACTCCGAAATGCTTTGCCACCGTTTGGATGATTATCTCCGTGGATATGCGTTTATCGGAAATATCTATTATATCCTTTAGGTTTTCCTTTACCATATCGGTGGTTATGGTTCCGCCGTCGACGTCCGCAAGCACCTTCAGTTTTGAAAGAACTCCTTCAAGCTCTCGTATATTCGAGCCCAAATTACTTGCGAGAAACTGTATAACTTCGTCGGGAACCTCCATATTGTCATCCTCCGCTTTGCGCCTTAATATCGCCACGCGCGTTTCGAAATTGGGAGGAGATATATCGCAGGTAAGACCCCACTCAAAGCGGGTTTTGAGCCTTTCCTCGAGATTCGGTATATCCTTGGGGCTTTTGTCGCTTGTCAGTATTATCTGCTTGCCCGCATTGTACAGATCGTTGAAGGTATGGAAGAATTCCTCCTGGGTACCCTCTTTGCCCGCGACGAATTGTATGTCGTCGACCAAAAGCACGTCGACATTGCGGTATTTTCTTCTGAACTGAAGATTTGTCTCTTTTCTTATGGCGTCGATAAAATCGTTCGTAAATTTTTCACTCGTCACAAAGGCGACATTTGCGTTGTCGTCCGCGTCCAGTATTTCCCGGGCAATAGCATGCAGCAGATGTGTTTTGCCCAGCCCCACGCCTCCGTAGATGAAAAGAGGGTTGTATTTTTTACCCGGGCTTTGGGATACGGCAATGCTTGCCGCGTGCGCAAGGCGGTTGTTTGAGCCCACAACAAAAGTATCGAAGGTATATTTGGGGTTAAGCTTGGGGGTAAAATGAACGCCGCCTTCCGAATAAGAAGCGCTTGCTTCGGGGATGTAGTTGTCGGCCTCCACCACAAGCTTGATATTCAGCGTTTTGCCGTCGGTAGCGAATTTAAGGGCGTTTATCATAAGCGCCATATAGAGATTCGTTACAAGGTTCTTTTTATAATCCTCGTCGAGGCGCAAAACTATTTGTTCTCCGTTATAAAAAACAGGCACTATATCCGCGATATATTCCTGATAGACAAGAGGACCGAGCTCATCCTTCAAATAGGATTTTGCCTTACTCCAAACGGTGTAGATAGAGTTCATTTTAAGTTGCTCCGATGTAGTATTAAATGATAAGGACCGATTGTGAACATTTCGGCTCTATGTATTTATCAACAGGCAAAAACGGCTGTTAATAACATTTTTTCTGCTTTTAAGACGAACATATAAATATTTGTGAAACAAGTATTCAACAAATTGTCAATAAGTTTTAATATGTTGTGTCAATAAGTGATGTTCCCATTTTATCATAAAGAGCCCGTCCACTCAACAAAAAAGTACATAAGTCGAGATTTATTTTTCGACAATACCGGCTATCGTTCTATTTTAAGGAAGAAAGCGGGAAGCTCGTTTATGATGTCGGTGGCGAGCATGGCTGTTTGTGAATATTTTGCCGCCGCGTCGCTTCCCGCGGCTCCGTGAATATAAGCCGCGCATGCCGCCGCGTATTTCGGTTTGATGCCCTGTGCCAGAAGGGCGCCGAGAATTCCCGTGAGTACGTCGCCGCTTCCCGCCTTTGCCATGCCGGGGCAGCCTGAGGAGGAGGTGTAGTATTCTCCGTTGGGTGAAAAGACCGTGGTGGTGCTTCCCTTTACAAGCAGCGTAAGCCCATAGCGCACGGCAAATTCTCCCGAGATGGTGTGTATATTGTTTTTCAGAATGTTTACATCTATATTCAGAAGGCGCGAAAGTTCGCCGAGATGCGGAGTGAGAACCACCTCGGAGGAGAGTTTTTCCAAAAGCCTCTTGTCGCGCGCCAAAGTATTTATGCCGTCTGCGTCTATCACAACGGGGCAGTCCGCTTTTGCGAGCACAAAGTTCATTATTCTTCTTGTGTCGGCGGTGTCGCCCATGCCGCAGCCTATGCTTACGGCTGTCATTTTGGAAAGGCACCGCTCTATCTGCTCTGTGCCGATGCTGCTTATTCCGCCGTTTTCACCCTCTGTTACGGGAAGAAGTACGCACCCCGGCATGGCGGAGATGAGGCTCTCGCAGACACGAGGTGTGGAGAGCAGCACCGTATAGCCCACGCCGCACCGCTGTGCGGCTCTGCTCGAAAGATATGCGGCTCCTATATAATTGGCGCTGCCCGCAATATTGAGAAGCCTGCCGAAATCGCCCTTGTTGCAGTCGGTAGGGCGCTCCTTTATCATATCTTTTACAAATTTTTCGTCAACGATGATATTATCCATAACCATACGGGCGCTCCTTTTATTGTGTATTGTAGTATATATAAAAAGGCGTAAAAGTATTCATTATGTTGAAGCGGGCTGTGACAGATGACGAAAATATTATAGCACAAAAAACGAGAGAGAAAAGAAATTTTTTCGGCGGCGTTTTTTTTCATTTTAAACACACCCTTAATATCCCTTTACGCCTTTAAAACGAGCCGCTTCGGCTCGTCTTAAACAGTTCTGCCCTTATCCCCCCCTACGCATTTAAAGAGAGGCAGAAAGCCTCTCTTTAAACAGTTATGCCCTTAATTCCCTTGCCCTTAATCCCTTACGCCCTTAAATCCCTTGCCCTTAAATCCCTTGCCCTTAAATCCCTTGCCCTTAAATCCCTTGCCCTTAAATCCCTTACGCCCTTTAAATCCCTTGCCCTTAATCCCTTACGCCCTTAAATCCCTTACCTCGAATACGAACCGACTTTGTTCGGATTCGACCGGAGGAGGAAGGGCTGTCGCGCACAAGAAGTCGCCGCTTTGCGGTGGCTTCGCCCATAGCGACTGCCCTTCCGACGAGTTATTCTTTCATTCTTTTTATGCACTTATTTCTCTGCACATACAACCCCGCAACGCAATACACGCTTACCGTAAAAAGTACAACAAAGACAGCCGCGCATAATACGGCGCTAAAGGCGGTAAAGCCGACAAGAGCCCTGTTACTGAAGCGTCCGAATGCGGTGTAAAGCGCCATAACATAGACAAAAAAGACCGTTGAAACAATAAAACCCCATTTTTTATAGAGCTTATCGAATAAATTCATCTTTGTGAATTCATCGATTTTGGGAGGCTTTTTTATACCTTCGCTCTTGAAATACACCCACCTGCCGCCATACTCTCCGCTTATGCTGCATACAAACTCAAAGCCCGCTTCCTTATATGCGTTCAGATAGAACTCGCTTATCTCGCGCGGCATTACAAAATCAACGACATAAGTATGCGGCTTCGCTTTGCAGGGCAAAAATACATAGTCGTTCATTACCCCATGCCTCTTTACTGCGCTGAGAGCATATCCCTTCAGCGCCATGGAAGCAAGATATTTTTCTTCGTTTTTATAACGGTGAGGCAAAAAAAGCCTCCGCTTGATATTCCGTTCGCTCATATCCCGTCTGCAATTATCATTTTTACTTATTGTACCACAAAAAAGGCATACGGATATCCGAAAAAAATGTTCTTACCGTCTTCACTTGTTTTATTCGACAAAAAACAACGCGCTAAACGATACAATGCTCGTCTAGCGCGTATTTAAGGGATTTTGCAGGGTGCGGAAATTTTTCTTTGTTAATTAGCGCAATAGTACTCTATCGCCTTATTTGCAAAGGCGGCAGTGCCTTCTCCGCCCGCTTTGTCGATATTGTCCGTCATTTCACCGCCCGCCGCGTACATCTGTCCGAGCCCTTTAAGTATCTGCGGAGTGCAGTTGTAATAATTTTTGCTGATGTGATTTTGCAGCTTTTTTATAAGCGCCTGTGCTTCACTGCTTTCGGGCGAAGACGCGCGTACCGCTCCCAATTCGGCAAATATATTCATCATTTCCTCGGCGTTTTTACCCTCCTCTGCTTTGGTACGACCTTCGGATTTATGTTCATATTCCTTATAAGCGTCGGTTGCACCCCATTTTTCCTTTGCCTGAGCGGCGTACTGCTCTGCTTTTTTGTCGTCGAATGCGGAAAAATCCATTTGCAATTCTCCTTTATTTTGTATTTTACGGGCAAGAGCTATCATTTTATCAATGCGCTCACGCTTTAACAACAACAGCTCAATTTGGTCTTCAAGAGCTTCGATGATATCAAAGCTGTCGCTTTGCAGAATGTTCTTTATATCCTTCAAGGGAAATTCCAGCTCACGGAAAAGAAGTATGCTTTGCAGCAGCCCGAGAGCTTCATCGTCATAAAGCCTGTAGCCTGCCTCTGTAAACTGCGTGGGTTTCAGCAGCCCTATCGCGTCGTAGTGGTGCAGCGTGCGCACGCTCACCCCTGTCAAACCGCTCACCTCATGTACCGTCAGCATCCCTTTTTCCTCCCGTATATCGGTATTGTATACTATGACGTAACGTGAGAGTCAAGGGCAAAATCAAAAAAATTCCGAAAATAACCGCTTGCAAGAACACCGCGCCAAAACATAGTGCGTTGAAAGCTGTCCTCTCGGAAAAAACTCTCTTTGGCTTTAAAGGTCTTATCTTCGAATATGAACCGATTTTATTCGGATTTTTACGATAAGCGGCAATTCCCGCGCACAAAAAGCCGTCGATTATTCGGCTATTTCGCCCACAGAGGGAGTGTACCGACGAAACTGCTTGCACAACAAGCGGTTTGTACAGTATAATCGAGATGATAAGGAGCTGCTGATATGATAAGCATAATAATACTTGCTGTGATATTGTTCGCATTTTTGGGCGTGGGAGGAACAGGGCGCTCAAGGTCTTCACGGGGAAGCTCAAGAGGCGGTATGCGCATGTCCGAAGGGCATGAAATAAGACGCCGCGGTTCTATCGGCAACGGAGGCGAACATTCACCCGCAAACCGCGGGGGCATAATGAGAAGAGAAAACAGGGGTTTTTCCCGAAACGCAAAGAGCGGTTCTTCCCGCAGCGGCGGTAAATCTTCGGGTTCGGGCGGCTTCGGCGGAGGTGGTTCGCGAGGAGGCGGAGCGGGAAGGCGATGATTGGGTTTTTTGTACTTGCGTACGGATTTGTGTTTAAGGAGGTTTGTGCTAATACCCT
>CAYTMY010000070.1:0-6568 GCA_964439075.1 uncultured Lachnospiraceae bacterium
TTTTATTTTATACTTCTTTACGACAAAGCTGATCAGCAGAAAATCAAGAGGAGGCAAGGATATGGAGAACACAGATCCGCAGAAAATGCTGCAATACAGAATAAAGCTGTTTCGGGACACTCATGCATGGAAAAAGCCGGACAGAATACCCTTCAACTCCAATATGTTCAACTGGATGTTTATCGACGCCGGTTATACCACCGCAGAGGCATCGAGAAATTATGAATTATTGGAAAATATACTCGATAGATTCCTCGGTTTGTATAAGATTGACGGACTCAATAAAATAAGCGGTATGTCCAGAAACCCGTTTTTGCTGCACGACGCTCTCGGCGGCAACTCAAGCTGGGGAACGACCGACTCCAATGCATCGGACGTAGTGGCTATTTTTGAAGATGAACTTATAAAAAGCGACGAATATGATGAATTGATAGCCGACGCCAACAAAGTATTATGGGAAAAAGCGTTCTTCCGTCATTATCCCAAAGTCAAAGATTTCAATGCCGAACAATTTAAAAATGCGCTCTGCAAATTCAAGGAGTTTAACGACGCGAAAGTTAAATTGAACAGCAAATTGAGAGACGTGTACGGCATACCCATCGAAACGAATATCGTTATGGTAGGTTCGTCGACCAACTTGCTTATGAATTCCTACCGCGGCATAAAGGGTTTCGCAATAGATATGCGCAGAAACTTCGCCAAAGTAAAGGAATTTGTCGATATCAGACAGAGTATGGCGATAAAGGGCGCCGTTGAGCGTTTGAGTCAAACTCAGGGTTATGATTGGAACGAGACCTACGACGTACACATCGGTTATCTTGACTATACCATTATGAACACAAAGCAATTTGAAGCCCTGCTTCTGCCTACATTGGATGCGGTTGCCAAGGCCTGCGAAAAGTATGATAAGCAGGCATGGCTGAATACCGAAGGAAGCTTTGAACGATTTGGAGATTACTTCAACAACTACCGACGCGGCGTTACCACTTGCTCAGTGGAAATGGACGATCCTTTCGTTATAAGGGAAAAATATCCCAATATCGGCATCGTAGGCGGTATCAGCCTTGATGTATTGGGGAAAGGTACTCCGCAGCAATGCGTTGATATGGCAAAAAAATCCATTGATGAACTCGGTCGTGACGGTGGATTCGTATTATCGCCGAATAAATTTGTGACCTATAAGAACGACATGAGAACGGAAAACCTGAAAGCAGTCGGCGACTTTGCCGAACAGTACAGAGGATAAAGGAGATTAACAATGGCTGATTTTACCAAATATCCCGAAGGTCCGCAGGAAATAGCCAAACTGCTCGACTTTTTACCGGAAGATGAGCAAGTAAGATTCAATTACGTTATGGCTATGATGGGGCTGGCATTAAGTTAACAGGTGTGCTCACAGCCGCCTTCAATATGTCCCAAATGAAAAATTCAACAGCAATAAAGAAAAAAATAAATGAAAAAAAGGAGATAAAATGAACAAGAAAACCAGAAATATTATCGTTCTGATAGCCATGTATCTTTTGCCGGGTACTCAAGGCTGGGTCAATACGGTAATAAACAGTTTGGCAAACCATTTTACAAATGTTGACATCACAACAATCCGATCGGTCTCTTCGATCACATCGTTGGCCGGTTTATTCGCAGGACTGATCGCAGGTGCGGTTGCAGGCAAAAAAGTATCGTATAAAACGATATTGGTCACCAGTATGACCTGCATCTTTGTAGGAGGCGTTTTGCCCATGGTGCTGAACAACTTCTATTTGATATTGGCAACCAGAGTATTGAGCGGCATAGGCTTCGGTTTGTTAAATACCAGAAACGGCATTATGCGCCACATGTTCGGCGAGACAGACGCTTCCAAATACCTCGGATACGGCTATATGATCACCAACATAGCGTCCGTTATAGGTTTCCCGATAGTCGGTATGCTTACTGAAATCAGCTGGAGAACAAGCTTTGTAGTTTACTTTATAGCTCTCATAGCCATTATTTTGACGATACTCTTCTTCGTCAACCCCGAGATCAAAGAAGCTGCACCTGCGGATGGCGGAGCAGAACTTAAACCGACAGAAAAAGAAAAAATGAATCCGCGTGTTTATCTTTACGCAATTCTTATGGCTCTTACGACAATGTGGACCTACCCGATAATGTCAGGTATGTCAACGCTTGTGGCGTACCGTCAAGTTGGTTCAGCCGTTATCGCAGGCAGCATAAATTCCTTCTATACAGGCGGAATTGTTATCATAAGTGCGTTATTCGGATACCTTACCTCAAAGTTCAATCGTCAGTTCTTCTCAATGGGCAGCATAGTTGTAGCTCTTGGTTACGGACTGGTACTTTTCGTCAGCAACCCGTGGGTAATGGCAATCGGCGCTATGTTCGTAGGTATCGGTTTCGGCGGCGTGATGAACTATCTTATCAATGCCGGCGGCGCGTCAGCCTCAACGAGCACCAAAACTTTTGCAGCTACGCTGACAACGGCGGGAATGTCCATAGGCGTGTTCTTCTCACCTTATTGGATAAATCTTACATATAAGATCGGAGCATTGTTCTCCAATTTCCAAAACGACGTGGAAAGGTGCTATCTTGTGGGTTTGGTTATCTTTGCAGCCCTGTTCGTCTTCGGATTGTTGGTAGACCTTCGTCCCATAAAAACCGAAAAAAGCAAATAAATCCACTTTAAAAAAATACCGAAAAAAGATATATCCCGGTCGAATAGATTGGGATATATTAATAGGAGAAATATTATGAATGAAAATGATATGAACGGCAAGGGACTGTATGAATATCGTCTTAAACTCTACCGTGACGCGCATTCATGGAATAAACCCGAACGAGTACTTTTTAATCCCTATGTATACTCATGGATGTTTCTTGATGCAGGCTACACTGCGGCGGAGGCGGCGAGGGATTACTCTATAATTGAAAAGTGCATGATAAGGCTTGCCGAAACTTATAAAATCGACGCTATTAATATAGGAAGCAGCGGATACAGATTCGGTCTTCCCGTGTTTGACGCTTTTGGCGGCAGTAAGAATTGGCCGGTGAATAAAGACGGGCATATTGCGGCTGTGTACGAAGATATTTTGGGACCTGACGATTACGACGCCATGAAGGAAAATCTGAGCAAAGCCATTTACGAACTAGCTTTGTCCAAACAATATCCGCTTACAAAAACTCTGACGCCGCAGGAATGGGCAAGCAGGGCGAAGGAATTACAGACTTTTCGTAACGCAAGAGCTAAGGTCGATGCTATAATGCGCGATCAATACGGTATCCTAGTAGAAAAAGACTTTAAGTTTTTCAGTCCTTTCTTTAACGCTCTTTTCGATTGGCTTAGGGGAATGAAAGGTATCTCGATCGATTTGAGACGATATCCCGAAAAGGTGGCGGAAATATGCGAAGCCGTTGATGAAAAATCAATTGAAACGTTTATCAGCGCGTTGGCCGCTACGCCCGACGGTCCGGGAACGGAACCAAATGCCAATTATTACGACATAATGATCACTATGCTCGGACATACAGTCCTTTCACTTAAACAGATGGAAAAATTCTTCTTCAGCCCGTTGAAAAAAATACTCGATTTCTGCGCAAGTAAGAATAAACAGGTGCTCATGCAGATCGAAGGCAGTTTTGACCGTTTCGGTGATTTTCTCAACGATTATGACAAAGGTTTGCTGAATGTGGTCGTGGAAATGGACGATCCGTTTGAAGTCAGAAAGAAGTTTCCCAATCTTGCGATCACCGGCGGACTCAAAGTCGATATGTTGGGTCATGCCACTCCGCAGGAATGTGTGGCGGCTGCCAAAAAAACAATCGATGAATTGGGTACAGACGGCGGTTTGGTACTGATGGCGGACAAAATGGTATCCTACGCTTACGATATGACCTCGGAAAATTTAAAGGCGGTCGGTGAATTCGTTTCCGGCTATAAAATCAATTAAGGAGGGAAATATATGGAGATGGTAAATTACGAAAAAGAAAGAGCGGAAATAATCAAATATATGGATTATCTGCCGGAAGATGAGGCTCTGAGAAAGAAATATTTTGACGATCATATAAAATCACTGATATATATGTAAACGTCAATCGTATGTAAAAAGGAAGGGGATGCCCCTTCCTTTTATCAAACTTGTCGGGAATGAAGTAAAAAATCACCCTATTGGGTGATATCTTTTATAATTTGGTTGCGGGGGAAGGACTCGAACCTCCAACCTCCGGGTTATGAGCCCGACGAGCTGCCAATTGCTCCACCCCGCGATAACTATATTAGTATACTACAATATACCCGCTCTGTCAATGATTCGAACGGATTAAAAACCGCAATATAAGACACGGAACGCTCCGTGTCTTATATTGTATTTGTTTAGTTGGCTTTGGGATAAATGCTTACCTGTTTTTTGTCTCTGCCGAGTCTTTCAAAACGCACTACTCCGTCCGCTGTGGCAAATAAGGTATCGTCTCCGCCCTTGCCTACATTGGTTCCGGGGTGAATATGCGTGCCTCTTTGTCTTACCAAAATATTACCTGCAAGTACAAACTGACCGTCTCCGCGCTTTACGCCAAGTCGCTGAGCTGCACTGTCACGACCGTTCTTGGAACTGCCGACTCCTTTTTTGTGAGCAAAAAGCTGTAGGTTTTCAAGAGTATATCTTATCATTTCAATCCTCCGTTATTGTTACTTGTATATAATCTCCGTACTCGTCCTCCAGACCTTCCATAGCCATATAAAATGTATGGACTATCGCCTGAGCCTGAGTACTTTTAACGGTGTCGTCGGTTTCTACCGCGAATTCTGTGTTTCCTTCGTTCACGGTCGCCCTTGTATCGAGCCCGACGTATTCTTCAAGTCCGTTTATCGTTGCTATCAGCAGTGAAGAAACGCTTGCGCATACCGTATCGTATCCGTAAGACGCCATTTCAGCGTGCCCCGATATACTTACTTTTGTAATTTTGTCCGTAGGGTCAAAACAAAACGCCGCCGTTATCACTTAACCTATTCCTCTGATTTCTTTTCCGCAACCTTTTTCGCCGCAGTTTCTTTTTTGGGTGCAGCTTCTTTTTTTACGGGTTCCTTTTTCGGTGCGGCTTCTTTCTTTGCCGTTTCCTTCTTGGGCGCAGCTTCTTTCTTTACTGCTTCCTTCTTAGGTGCGGCTTCCTTTTTTACAGCTTCCTTCTTGACGGGAGCCTTCTTTTCAGTCACGTCTTCTTTTGCCGCCGCTTTTTCTTCGCCTGCTGCCTTTAAGTCCACCTTCGTTATTTCCAATTGAGTGAAGGGCTGACGATGTCCTTGCTTTCTTCTGTAGTCCTTCTTTGATTTGTACTTGTAAACTATGACCTTACTGTCCCGTCCGTCTGCAAGTATTTTTGCTTCCACCTGAGCATCCTTTACAAAAGGTGCGCCCACATGGACTTTTTTGCCGTCGTTCAAAAGAAGTATTTCTTTGAATTTATACGTCTTCTGATTCGCTTTTTCGGGTGTTATTTTCTCTACTTTGATAATATCGCCCTTTTGTACGCGGTACTGTTTACCGCCTGTCTTTACGATTGCATACATAATGTTGATTTACCTCCGCTAACCAATCTCGCTGCGTCAAAGGTGCGATATCGCTTATTACCTTACGCACGCGGATACAAACTGTGCTTTTACGGCACAGCAATTCAATATATCACAAATGTGAGTTTATGTCAACATTTAAGCCGAATTAATAAGACGAATTCAGTCTTTATATTTGTACAAAAGCAGCACGCAAACTGCCGATACCAATCCCAAAACACCCATTGCGCCGAAAGGTATTTTATATTCCGTAAATCTTCCTACAAGATAGCCCATCACTATGGGACCGAAGGTCAAACCGAGAGAATAAAGGCTTTGATATGCTCCCATGGCAGTAGAGCGTATTTCCGGGGGAAGTTCTCTTGAGCAGGACGCCATAGTCACCGAACTGATAATGGCTTGTCCGAAGCCCGCGCCGAACTGAAAAACAAGTATGATTGGGATGCTGTTTGTATTTGCAAGTATGAAGCAGGACGCTGCGGACAGCAGAAATGCGGTTACAAGAAGCGCTTTGTCCGAAAAATACTTGGAAAGTTTTGTGCTCAATGTGAAAGAGGATATTATTGCCGCGGCGGTAAAGAGTCCCGTGGCAAGCCCTATTTGAGTTCCGCTTGCTCCTATATCCGCGAGATACGAAGTCGTAAACGAAGCGTTTGTTGAGGTGCGTAAAAATTGTATCATAGCGGCAAGCATGGAACATATCAAAAGGCGCTTATTCTTCAGTACGTCCGTTACTTTAGAGAGCTTCATGGGGGCGGCCGCTTTATTTTCTGTTTTTATTTTCATGAATGCGAGCATTGCGGCGGCAGCGAGCGCCGCAGCGATGCTGCCGATAAGATTTGCATTCATGCCGAATTTCTCGTAAAGCACGCCTCCCAAAAGATATGCCGTAAGCATTCCCGTGTTGTTTGCCGTGAAAAGAAGAGAAGTGGCGCGAATATTCTTTTCTCCTTTTATAAGGCTCATAAAATAAACCGTATACGAAACCCACGCCGCAGCGCTTATTCCACC
>CAYTMY010000071.1:0-2171 GCA_964439075.1 uncultured Lachnospiraceae bacterium
CTTATATGTAAAGATTGCACGCCAGTCATTATCGACGATTTAAAAGAAATGAACTTCGGAGATTTTGAGATGAAAAAGCATGAAGAGTTAATGGACGATAAAAGATATGTAAATTGGATAGAGCAGTTGGACAGGGGAGAGGACGGTAAATGTCCGGGCGGAGAATCTCACGATGAATTTAATGAACGTATAAAGAATGGATTTGAGCAATTGTGTCATTACATATATAAAAACGGCATATCCTCCGCAATGCTTGTAGCACACGGTGGGACTATAGGTTATATTATGCTCGATTACGCACAAGGCTTCGGTAGTTTTTATGAAGCCATGCCTCCTCAGGGGAGAGGATATGACGTGATGGTATCTTTCAATGATAATAAGATTTCTATTGATGAATATAAGCGGATATGATTTTTGATGTCAAATTATTGTAGCATCACAACATATAATTTTGCAAATTACTGTATATTTATATTTATTACACAACAAATATAAGAAAATATGTTTTATTTATTAGGCAATTAATTTACAAGCTAAAAAATCGACTTTTAGACGAATTCTGACCGAAGCTCGTCTTTATTTGTAAATCGTAAAGGGTACAACGATAATTTATTATATCTTAAAAAGATACCATTTGCATTTCGATACAACATATTTGAGGACATATCGTTTTATCTCACCGTTTATTTCACTTTGGCATTCAAAAACGAACATGTCCTCTCCGGCACGTTTTTGCTTTTCTTTTGATATTATTTTATTTACAGCAACGCTTTTATCATCTAATTTGAATTTTAGTGGTATGGGTTCCTTATTTGCCGAAAAATAGGCTATAACTTCTATATCTTTATTGACTGTTTTCATAGCATGGAATACCTACCTACAAATAGCTTTTCATACCGGGGTAATGCTCAACGTTCCCGAGGCCTCCGCTCATCGCTTTGATACCGCTTTCTATAAATCCTCCGCGTGTGATTATAGCGTTGCCGTAATCTCTGCGTATTTTATCCATTACGTTGTCGATGATATGATAGCGGTTATCAGTGTCAAAAAATGATAATTGGCGTGCGTCATATTCCGATAGGTCGCTCACGTATACTCCTATGGCTCTTATAGCTGCTCCGTTATATATTTCATCAAACAACGCTATTGCCGCAGTATAAATGTCCTTGGTGCATTGTGTTGCCAAGTCATATTTTCGGCTTCGCCCGTAAGATATGAAGTCGGAATTTTTATAATACATCCCTATGGTTTTTCCTTGCAATCCTTTTTCCCGCAATCGTTTTCCGACTGTTTCGCTCAAGGACACTATAACAAGATGCGCTTCTTTTTTATCTGTTATATCATAAGCAATGGTGGTAGAATTACTCACACTTTTGGCTCGGGGAGTAATACTTCGTACCGAACTTGTATCAATGCCGTTTGCATAGTTGTGCAGCATTGTTCCGCGCACTGTTTTAAAATGTGACAGTAATATGTCCGGATTCGTGTGGGCAAGTTCGCCTATAGTATTTATGCCCATATTTTTAAGTTGTATTCCGGTTCTCCTGCCTACCATGAACATTTCCGTTACATCGAGCGGCCACATTTTTTCTTCTATTTCATTTGGAAACAGTGTGTGTGTAAAATTCGGTTTTTCGAATTCCGATGCCATTTTCGCGAGTAACTTGTTGTTTGAAACACCCACATTTACGCTAAAGCCGAGTTCATTGAAAATTCTGCTCCTTATTTCATCGGCAACTTTATGTGCGCAATCGCCGTGAAGAGCGCCGCTCATATCAATAAAACATTCATCGATTGAATATTGTTCTACTAAAGGAGAATATTCTTTTAACAAAGCAACAAAAAACCTGCTGGCTTTTGCATATAAGTCATAAGAAGGACTTACTATCGTCAGATTCGGGCAAAGCATTTTTGCGTGTGCGACAGTGCATCCGGTCGTGATGCCGTATTTTTTTGCAGGTACGGATTTTGCCAAAACGATACCTTTGCGTTTTGCCACGTCTCCGCCGACTATACTGGGTATATTGCGAAGATCGCTCTGTCCGTCGCCGATCGACTTTCGATATGCAGCCTCCCAGCTTAAAAAGGCACTGTTTACGTCTACATGAAATATTATCCTTTGTTGCATAAATATGCTCCATATATATAACCGAACTTATGTTCTATATTAT
>CAYTMY010000071.1:2223-3144 GCA_964439075.1 uncultured Lachnospiraceae bacterium
CGATACTTATTACAACTATAAGTTTATTATGTATGCAGTTGTTCTATATATACACTGTTATTTTGTTCTTGCATAAGAACACAGATACATTGTATTATATAATATAAATTAATAATATTTAGGCAAATATCTCAGAGGAGGTAATATGATAGATATAAAACAAAAGATTATTTTGGGAAATCTACCTCAAAAAATACATATAAGAGGAATTAATGATAGCGCCCCGGTACTTCTCTTTCTTCACGGTGGTCCAGGTGTATGCAATCGTCACACCGTTATGACTGATCATTCCGACCTATGCGAACATTTCATCGTAGTAGCGTGGGACCAACGCGGAAGCGGAGGTTCATATAAAGGAGCAAGAGCAGAAACGCTTACCGTAGACAGATTGGTGGAGGATGCAAATGAACTTGTCAAGTGGCTTTGCGAAAAGTTTAAGAAAGATAAAATATTTATTATAGGCGGAAGTTGGGGCTCCGAGTTGGGAACCTACCTCACATATCGGCACCCTGAGCATATAGCGGCCTACGTGGGTTTCGGTCAAGTGGTAAACGGCGCTCGCAATGAGGAGATAAGCTATAATTTTGCAATGGAGGAAGCTAAGAAAGCAGGAGATGAAAAAGCGATAAAGATACTTGAAAAAGTCGGACCTCCCGTAATGGGCGTTTATAATGGCGGTTTTGAGGGAATGATGGCACAAAGACGCATAATGATGAAATATGGCGGTTATTCAAAAAACGAAAAGAAAAGAAATTATTTCAGCTCCATGGTGGTGCCTATGATAAAATCACATGAGTATTCTATTGCCGATTTTATAGGTGTGGCAAAGGGTTATAAATATGTGCTGACAGCAATGTGGCCGGAGGTCGGCGCGACTGATTTTCCGAATACATGCACGGAATTCAAAGCACCGTTTTTCAT
>CAYTMY010000071.1:3154-6552 GCA_964439075.1 uncultured Lachnospiraceae bacterium
CTTGATATGAATACTCCCGCAGAGCTCGTGGAAGATTGGTTTAATATTATAAAAGCGCCGTATAAAGAGCTTATTTGGTTTGAGAAATCAGGGCACAATCCTATGAATGACGAAGGCGAGAAATTTAAGTCCCTACTTATTGACAGACTGTATAAAATAAAGGAGACAGAAAAGAGAGTATGAGTGAAAAAGCTATAGTCAAAACACCCAAATTGAAATTAAAAGAAAAATTCGGGTTCTTTACATTTTCTACTGCAAGCAATGTTGTATACCAATTCAAAAGCCTATATTACTTATTTTTTCTTACGAACGTACTTAAAATAAATGTACTTACAGCAGGTACGATTCTGACGATCGGTACTATCTGGGATGCCGTAAACGATCCATTACTTGGGTTTTGGGCTGTAAATCACAAGTTTAAGAACGGTGAGAAATGCCGTCCTTTTGCTTTGTGGTTTTCTCTGCCTTGGGCAATAAGCGTGGTGCTGCTGTTTTCGGATTTCAATCTTTCAAATACGGTTACTGTGGTACTGTGCATAGTTATCTATATCGTATTTGAATTGCTGAATACATTCATTGCCATACCTTATAACAGTATGGGAAGCCTTGCAACAAATTCGGATGAAGACAGAAGGTCGATAAACGTGTACCGCAATCTCGGCGGATGCCTCGGCTCGGGAGTAGGCGCAGTTGCGTGTTTGCCCTTGCTTAAACTGTTCGGAGGACTTGATAAGAGCGGTAACTTAAATGAAAACAGCGCGCACGGGTTTTTCCTCGCGGCACTCGTCATGGGATGTGTATGTATTATCGGCGCCCTTGTGCATTATTTTACGACAAAAGAGCGTGTCAAACCTATTGATGAAAACGAAGAAAAAATGAGCGCTAAAGCTGTTTGCGCAATGCTTTTTAAGTGCAAGCCCTGGATAATGAACATGCTTTATATAATGCTGTATGGCGTCAACAATCTTTTGCTTATGTCTTGCGTAGCTTATTACGCAACATACGTCATAGGTTCTACCGCTATGGCTACGCCAATACAGGCGGTTTATCTGGTAGCTTCCGTAGTTTCTTCATTTATAGTTGCTCCTATAGATAAGAGGATAGGAAGGAAAAAAACCATGATGCTCGGAGCTTTGGTATTTATACTCGGTAAAATATGGTTCGTTATAGACCCGTTTAATATAGCTTCTATATACGTCAATGCGATATCCGTAGGAATAGGCGCAACAATAGCCTTCGTCATGTTTAACACCAATAGAAATAACATAGTTGACGTAATAGAATGGCAGGGAGGAAGGCGGCTTGACAGCCTGGTTTCCACCGCTGACAATCTTACCAGCAAACTCGCCGTGGCACTGGCTACACAAATGATTGCGATATCTCTGGCATCGACTGGCTTTGACGCCAACTTGAAAATACAGCCTACGCAAGCTGTATCTGCAATAAACGCCATGCTCGGTTGGGTTCCAATGGTATTGGCTATACTCATGTTTGTTGTTGTAAGCTTTCTTAATATAGAAGACGATATGAAAAAGATGAACGAAGAAAAAGAGCTGAAAGTGTAACAATTAAAAGAGCCTTCTTAAAAGAGGCTCTTTTAATATAATTTACTCCATATCGTTATTGTCATCCGCCTTTATGAACGGCGAAGGCGTTGAATTGTAAACCTTGGAGTAGGGAGGTACCGACTTGGTCAGCCAAACGTTTCCTCCTATGATACTGCCTTTCCCTACGGTCGTTTCTCCGCCCAATATGGTTGCCCCCGAATATATGATAACATCATCCTCTATGTTTGGGTGTCTTTTAAAGTCCATCAGTTTGCCGTTCTCATCTGTCTCAAACGACTTTGCTCCCAAAGTAACGCCTTGATAGAGCTTGACATTGTTGCCTATAACGCAGGTTTCTCCTATTACCACACCCGTACCGTGGTCTATAAAAAAATGTGAGCCGATTTTTGCACCGGGATTTATATCTATGCCTGTCTGCATGTGTGCATATTCCGTCATAATGCGGGGAATCAAAGGTATCTGTTGAAGGCGTAACTGATGTGCGAGTCTGTAAACGGTTATGGCTTCCATGCACGGATAGCTCAACATGACATCCTCAAAGCTTTTCGCGGCAGGGTCTCCGTCGTAGGCTGCTTTTATATCTGTAGATAACAATCTGCGGATATTCGGCAGGCTTTTCATGAATTCCACTGTGGCTGCCTCGGCCTTTGAGGCGCATTTTGAGCATTCGCTCGTATCCTTTGCGTTGTCAATGCAAAGATTATAAAATACCTCTGCCAGTATGGAATTCACCAATAGAGTGCATTCACTCAGAGAAGTACTCACCGTTGTGTTCAAATACCGTATATTCGTATCAGCAGATTTGTATATATTCGGAAACATTATTATTTTTAAAAGGTCAAGCAAGCGGCAGACCTTCTCCTTCATACCGAGGCCGCTGACAAGTACGCCTTGCATGTCGGTAAAATTGATCTCCATCAGTTCTTTTGAGGTTGTATTAAGCTCCGTATCCAACCATTGTTGTATATTCATATTTCAGTCTATGCCTCTTTTTATCCGATAATGTAAGTTAATAATATTTAATCCTATCGAATAAGTCAACTGATTAAGCCGATTTTGAGATAAATAGAGTTCGTTTTGTTGATATTTGTCGCTTATTCTATTATAATGATTAATGTTTGATTTTCGGAAATAACACTTTTTTTGTATTATAGGAGGATTTAAATTGGGTAAGAAGTATGTTTATTCATTTGAGGAAGGAAATGCTTCCCAAAGAGATCTGCTCGGTGGCAAAGGTGCCGGTCTTGCGGAAATGACAAATATCGGTTTGCCGGTTCCTCAAGGTATCACCATAACCACTGAGGCGTGCACAAATTACTATGAGTGCGGCGAAAAAATTTCGGATGAAATCAAAAAACAGACTTATGAGTATCTCCACAAGCTCGAAACAAAAATGGGAAAGACCTTCGGAGGTTCGGATAACCCTCTTTTGGTTTCTGTACGCTCGGGCGCAAGAATATCAATGCCCGGTATGATGGATACAATATTAAACCTCGGTTTAAACCCCACCACTGTCGAAGCGCTGGCTAACAAAACGGGTAATCCCCGTTTCGCTTATGACAGTTACAGACGTTTTATAATGATGTTTTCGGACGTTGCCATAGGCATCGACAGACAGTTGTTTGAAAAAGAGATAGATCTTATCAAAGACACAAAAGGATATACGGTAGATACAGAGCTCACAGAAGATGATTTAAAAGGACTTGTTTTTCGCAAAGAGATAGGAACTGTTTATGAGAAACTTGCAAGAATCAAAAAACTCGCCGGATTCATAAATAAAGAAAATAAATTAAAAGAACAAGAAAATAAAATCAACAAGGTTGTCGATTT
>CAYTMY010000072.1:0-6551 GCA_964439075.1 uncultured Lachnospiraceae bacterium
GGAAATCATTTCAGCGATGGCTTCCGACGATTTTTCATCCAAACTTCTTACGGCAGCTTCAACCGAATCCGCAAGCATAACAATAGAAGTCTCTTTCGAAATAGGCAGCTTACCGTTGTATTTAAAGTTCTCGTCCCCCACATAGCCTTGTTTTTGCGCCTTATTTTTAAAATATGATATTTCACTTGTACCGTGGTGTGTTTCTATGAATATCGAAATCTCCTTCGGAATATGATGTTTTTCGGCGAGATAAACGCCATCGGTAACATGGTTTTTAATGATTTTGGCACTAGCTTCGGGCGAGACGTAATCATGAGGATTTTCACCGTTTGTCTGATTCTCGCTAAAGTATATTGCCTTTTCCGCCTTGCCTATATCGTGATAATAAGCGCCTACTCTCGCGAGAAGAGCATCCGCGCCAATGGCGGCGCAAGCGCTTTCGGCAAGATTACTGACTATAAGCGAATGATAATACGTTCCGGGAGCGTCCGCAATAAGCCTTTGTATGACGGCGTCGTTGGCACCCGACATTTCGAGAAGCTTAAAAGGAGTTACAAAATTAAACACACTTTCCCATACAAGCATCAGCCCGTTCGTAAATAAAGAAGCCACCATACCGTTTCCCAAGGCATACACGGCAGCTTTAACCGTGCTGATACCTATGTTGTTATGAAGGAAACTGAGTGTAACTACAAGTAAAATATTCGTTGCACTGACCAAAAGACCCGACTTGAAGATTTCAATTCTACTCGTGACCCTGCGCATATAAATGATACCCATATAGCCCGATATAGCCAAATACAATACCGCATCAATATCGAGCTGCATAGTGACAGCAAGGAAGAGCATTAAGAAAAAATTCAAAAATACCGCAGCCCGCGAATTGAAAAGCAAGCACACCGTCATAGTAAAAATTGAAACGGGAATCAGATATACAGAGAAATACGAACTCAACTGAGCGAATATCAGTATGATGATAAACAGTATGCCCAAAACGAGCATTTTCTTCGTATCGTCATATACGCTTTTATAGTAGTAACGCATAAATAAAAGGAACAGCGCTATCAACAGTATGAGGAGCACAGGAAGACCGACCGATGAGGATAGCTGTTCAAACAAGCCTGTTTTCATCATATTGTTTGCTTTAAACAGGCGTATATCTTGCTCTGTCACTTTTTCGCCTTTGTTTACGATAGTCTGCCCTGCCTCGTAGACGACTTCATATACGCTCTCGCGGGCAGCGTCTTGAACAAGCTTTGTCGCTGCGGAATTAAGTATCATGTTCGGTGAGACATAATCAGCCGCTACACTACCGGCAAGCGTTTGCAGAATCTCGGAAAATGGGCTTTGCAGCGCATAGGAATACGCTGCATTTTTATAGTATTCAAGTTCAGAAGCTTTCACTTCTCCGCCTGAATACAGATTATTTACAATATTGATCGTGGTTTGGTGCAGTAGCTCGTAATCGGTATCATTCAAGCTTAACAAAGCTCTGTACTGCTCAATACCGAGAGACAAGCAGTACACATTGTTTATAGTCTGTACGGAGGCTTCGTCGAGGTATTCATTGTAGACACCCTTTACACCGTTATAAAACCGGCTCACATTTGAGAGTGCATTTGCCTGTGCACTTGGTATGTAGTCGTATACGGGCGCAGTCATTTCAGCCGCCTGTTCACGCAAAGCGTTCGTCATTGATTCATCCACTATGCGTTTTGGTGCGATAATATTTTCCTGCGCTATGTCGCCCGCATTGTAAGAAAGCTTATCGGGAAGTATACCCGCAAATGCAATGAGGAAAACCACTGCAAAAAAAACCGCCAATATGAAGATGCGTTTCCATTTAATATCATGCCTAATTTGCTTCAAATTTTTCATACGCGTTTA
Organism: uncultured Lachnospiraceae bacterium; assembly: GCA_964439075.1. Lineage (GTDB taxonomy): Bacteria > Bacillota > Clostridia > Eubacteriales > Anaerofustaceae > CAYTMY01. The sequence goes on from CAYTMY010000072.1 coordinate 1,888, forward strand.
TTATCCTTTGAACTATAGGATTTCTTACCACATCTTTTTGAGTCATATTTATAAATTTTATTCCATCGACATTATTCAATATATTTTCTACCATAAATAAAGAGGATTTCTCTTTGAACGGAAGGTCAATTTGTGTTATATCTCCTGTTATGACAGCCTTTGAACCGAATCCGAGCCTCGTCAAAAACATCTTCATCTGTTCCGAAGTCGTATTCTGAGCTTCATCCAGAATAATAAAACAATCGTCGAGAGTGCGCCCTCTCATATATGCAAGCGGAGCTATTTCTATAGTACCGCGCATGAGGTTACGCTCAAAGGCTTCGCTACCCATTATATCATACAATGCATCATAAAGAGGTCTTAAATAAGGGTCTACCTTTTCCTTCATATCACCGGGGAGAAAACCCAATCTCTCGCCTGCTTCAACAGCAGGACGAACAAGAACGATTCTGCTTACATCGGAATTCTTAAACGCATTTACAGCCATTGCCATTGCAAGATACGTCTTTCCTGTCCCCGCAGGACCTATGCAAAACACTATATCGTTTTTTTTGATAGCTTCAATATATTTTTTCTGTCCCATGGTCTTGCTTTTTATGGGTTTCCCTTTGTTCGTATGACATACGGTCTCATCGAATGCATCAGCAACTTCAACTCCGTCCGAAACAGTTGAAATAACATACGACGTCGTATTTTTATCGATTGGCTGTCCTTTCGCTATAAGCTTCATAAGTGTGTTTATACATGCGGCTGCATTTTTACAGTCGTCTTCTTTCCCTTTAATAATAATGGCGTCAGTGGCAACGCCAACCGATACACCGTATGCGTTCTCTATAAGCGATATGTTTATATTGTCGATCCCGAACAGGTCGGCTTGCTCTATACCGACGCTCCAAGGTACGGTAATTTCATTCATTATTGCCTCATTGTACGATTTGCCTCTCCATAGCGATATTCACTGTATACTTCACAAAAGCCTTGATATCGAGCTTATAACCTTCGGAAGCGGTTGCCCGATATGTAACGTCTTTCACATTACATTTAGAATCGAGCCTGGAAACAACTTCGTCATATACTTCTGCCGCTATATCGGCTTCGCTTTTGGTTTTGCAATCGTTTATATTATACCACCTTTTTTCGTCATATAAAACAGGAAGTTGAATACCGGCAACTTCTATCGGAACATTGTGATATTCCTTGCACACTTTATTCTTTTTATCCTTAATGCCGTTTATGCTAACAGATGTACCGAAAATATGATACGTCTTTTCCGACTCGTAAAACGCACCTTCTGAGGGAACCAAGCTTTCAACGGTAATATCGCCGATCTCAAGTTCCTTGTTCGTAAGCACTTTGCCCATGGCGTGAACATACCTCACGCCCTCTGTCGCCTCGTATTCATAGGCAATGCTGCCGCTTATCAAAACATCCCCCGCGTTCACCACGCTGCCCTTTGCGGCTATCTGCGTACCGTTGTGGACCACTATTTCATCGACACAAGCATTTTCGGTCGCCACAAGATCGACGGGGATCTTTCTGTCGTACACGGCAATGGGTGCGTCCTTCTCCACAAGCGTTATGTATAAAGAACTACCTTTTATTTCAACTACCGCTTCCGCTATATTTTCAAAATTCTGCAATATACCGACTGCCAATTCCTTTTCATCAATGCTGTTTTTAGCTACTGACTGTTTTATATTTTGTGAATACAGGTACATTAATATGTCGTTTTTGTCAGTTTCTCTAGCACTATAAATATCTATTTTCCATATAAAATTCGAAAATATAATTATTAGAAGAAGCACGAATAACGCAAAAACATAAAAGAATTTCCTTTTGCCTACATGCTCCGCAAATTTTTCCATACCCATTTTTTGAGTTACTTCCACCCCGCAGCCGAATAATTCAGCCGCCATACGGACGCAGGGTATGCTGTCGTTGAAGGTTTTAAAGGATAAAACGGATTCCGCATATATTATATCCCACATGCAAATATCCTTATTTTGAAGAATATTGATGATTTTTTCGGGATAAAGAGTGCTTACGCTGACCACATTGTGACTTTTTATCCGCCCAAGTAATTCCAGTACGTTTATTTTCATTTAATAAAAAACATTCCCGCAATTTCTCCGCTTATTACCGTCTGCCCCGCGATGAGCGACTCTATATGCATATTCTTTCCGCTTATTTTAAGAACGCCGTCGACGGTTTTTATCATTATCTCGGACTCCGAGTATTTCACAATACCTTTGTGATTTTCCACACGCACCTTTTTGCATCCGAGCATTTCGGTTATCGGCTCGTCTGTTAAAATACTTTCCGGTATTTCGAATATCGAATTAGCTTTATCTCTCAATGTGTTTTTTATATCCATAGTACTAATAAATATATGAAAGTTCTTTTGCTCATTATTACCTGCCGAAATATATACAAGCGAAAAGATAATGTGATAAAATTATCGTTATCAATGATGCAAAAAACATAAGAACGTTAAGAACGACCGTAAATCGTTTTACTTCTGAGCAAATATATAAATATATCTTTTTATAAACGAATGGAGAAAAAATGAAGACTCTGTACATACTCGGCTTCGGCTGCGGAGATAAAAGCGAAGTAACCCTTAAAACTCTTGATATCCTGAAAAAAAGCGACATGGTATTCGTACGCACCGTAAAACATCCCGGAGCCGAAATACTTGACGAATATGATATTCCTTACACAAGTTTTGATAAATTTTACGATACAATGTCCGATTTTGACGGTTTGTACCGTGCGATATGCGACGAAGTGCTTTTCTGCGAAGCTGATACGGTGTCGTACATAGTACCGGGCAGCGCGGTGATCGCCGAAAAGAGCGTATTCCTTTTGTTGAAAAATGCCGCCTGCAAGGTAAAAATAATACCTTCTACAAGCTTTTTGGATGGTTTATTTGCTTCAATTCAATATGACGCCGCTTCCTCTTTCAAACTGTTGGATGCGCTCTCTTTGGATGAACAAAGACCCGATGTTTCATGCATGAATGTTGTTTGCCAGGTGTACGACAGGCAGATAGCCTCCGATGTAAAACTTGCGCTAAACGAATATTACGATGACGAAACGGATGTTTTTATGATTAATGCCTGCGGCACGGATGAAGAAAGCATACAAAGTATAAAGCTTTACGAAATAGACAGAACAGACAATATCGATCATCTCAGCACACTTGTCATACCTGCGCAAAATTACATGAACACGCCCTCCGACTTTTATTCCCTCTCACATATAATTTCCGCACTGCGCGGAGAAAACGGATGCCCTTGGGATAAAGAGCAAACCCATATATCCCTAAGGCAATATATGATAGAAGAGGCTTATGAAGCCGTAAATGCCATAGACAACAACGACGCTGAAAACCTTTGCGAGGAACTCGGAGATATGCTCCTCCAAATTCTGCTTCATGCGCAGATAGCAAAGGAAAAAGGATATTTCGATATAAATGAAGTTATCAAAGGCATATCCGAAAAAATGATAAGGAGACATCCCCACGTATTTGCGCAAAAGGAGCTGCCCGATGATTTCTACCAAATGTGGGATGAAGTTAAGAAGAAAGAACACGATTATAAATCGCCGAGTGAGGAAATAGAGGATATACCCAAATGTCTGCCCGCTCTCATATACGCTCAAAAGCTATATAAAAAGGCTGTGAAGGCAGGTCCGAACACCGGTAGCACAGATGATATCTTAAACAAGCTTTCCCGAAAATTCGCTGAGCTGCAAAGGGCGTGCATGTCGGAGAAAAAAGAAAATATGTACGAAATAAGCGGTGATTTTCTCCGATTAACAGCGGAGCTTTCAGCAGAATACAGTATTGATGCGGAGGGCGCGCTACGGGATTCGACTCTGAGATACAAAGAACGCTTCAAACAAGAAGACCGCACAAAAGGCGCATAAAACCATGATATCTTCTGTTTTGCGAACTGAGAGAAAAAATTATATATTTGGGTAAAAATTATTGATATAATAATATAAAGTGTGTATTATGTATGTATTCAGTTATGAGAAAAACAGGAGGATTTTCATGAACAAAGTCGAGCTTATTGCAGCAATTGCTGAAAAGGCTAATATTTCCAAAAAAGACGCAGAAAAGGTCGTAGGCGCTTTTACGGATACCATCACCGAAACACTTAAGAAGGGTGAAAAGGTTTCATTGGTCGGTTTCGGCACCTTTGAAGCAAAAACCAGAGCAGCAAGAGAAGGTATAAATCCCAGAACAAAAGAAAAGATCAAAATCCAAGCTTCAAAAGTTCCTTCATTTAAAGCAGGTAAGGCTTTGAAAGAAGCAATCAACTAATTATATAGCGATAAAAAGTCTCTCAACGAGAGGCTTTTTTTATTTTCAAATGATTATTTTTCTGCTTAATAGTTCAAATTATTACTTATTTATAGTAAAATGTATATGTAATACTTTTTTGAATATTTAAAATGTGCTTTTGGGCGACATTTTGAGGTAATATATGAAAAAATGTTTAATGAAATTGTTCATTGCGGGAATCATTACAGGGTTTACTCTATTCGGCTTTGGTTCCGTATCGTCGGTAAACGCCGCAAACGGCTCTTACACAATAGATATTGCCGGCACAGACTGCTCATATACACAATATCAGACATACAGCACCTACGCCGCC
>CAYTMY010000073.1:0-6542 GCA_964439075.1 uncultured Lachnospiraceae bacterium
AATTGAACCTGTTGTTTTATTCTTTGCTTAGTAATATGGGTTTTGAAGTGATACCGACGACGGTGAGGCTTAAAATGGGAAGAGATATCTTTCCTCCGAATCTGCACAGAGCCTCGCTTGTGAAAATAGACGGCTTATGGCATTACGCCGACGTGGGTCTCGGCGCGCCTCATCCGAGAAAGAGCGTTTTGCTGAAAGAGGGCTATTCCGACGATACGGGCATCAATTCCTTCGATGTGGTAAGAGACGGCGATTATTGGATGATACGCAAGACGGACGACGGAGGAAAAATACCATGGATAATGGTGACCGAAACAATGTCGGACGCGGTGGATTTTCTTACTGTCAATTTTTATTGCTCCCACAGTCCCGACGTGCGTTTTACAACGGTGAGGCTTCTGAATCTGAATACTCCCGACGGTTACTATTCCTTGACGGACGAACTTTTCACTATACTTAAAGACGGCGTAAAGACGGAAAGAGAGCTTAGCTCAAAGGAAGAGATAAACGAGGTTCTCAAAGATTACTTTAAGATATACGCGCAGCTGTAATATGTGCGTGCTGTGAATACCGCAATTTTCAATAAACGGATCGTCTTTTTAATCAGACGGTTCGTTTTTGTATTCTTTAATCGGTAAAATTTACGGCATACGTTAAAAATGCGTGCGCTGCTTGCCGTTTATTGCAATAATCTGTCCGTAAGGGTTAATAAAAGGTAAAAAATATAGTATTATTGTTTGGAATTATGACTGTGTAAGAAAGGCATGACAAATGAAAAAAGTATGGAATTATTTTACAACGTATGAAAAAGTGTGGTTTTTCAGCATAGTTGCGCTGTCATTTTTGTTTGCGTTTTTGTTTCCCGAGGAGGATGTGAACGGAATAAACGGCGGTTTGATAATGCTTTTTTACCTTTTGGATATTTTCACCAATATAGCGTGCGAGCTGCTCATAGCCAAGCAGAGCAAATGGAACTTTATCGTATCTCTCGGCGTGGAGGCGTGCGAGATAGTTTTGTGTATATTGCTGGCATACCGTTTTGCGACTATGGCGGTAACTATCTTCTTTTGGATACCCATTGACATAATCAGCTTTATAAACTGGCATAAACACGAGGACGATAAAGACGAGACCGTTACAAAAGTACGCCGCCTTACAGGAAAGCAGGAGATACTTGTAATACTCGGTATTATAGTATGGACGTTTGTAATAGGCTATTTGATGAGCCTGATAGATACAAACGGCATACTTGCAGACCAGCCTGCGCTTCTGAAACTTTCCTGCTACCTCGACGCATGCGTAAGCGCCGTTGCCATAGCAAACGGGTTGTTTATTCTCCTTCGGTACCGCGAGCAGTGGATAGCATGGTATATAAGCGCAATACTGGAAACCATACTCAACATTCTTGCGGGACAATGGGTGCTGCTTGTATTGAAGGCAGGCTATTTTACGAATACGACCTACGGTTATATAAAATGGACAAAATATATAAAGAGCCATAATGCGGAGGATAAGAGCCTTTTGTAAAGCAGCAAACGTAACCTGTTATCATAAACTCAATATCGAAAAAGAAGGTTGTAAATGTCTGTATATCTGAAAAATATCGTCGCCGCTCTTGTGGCGTTTCCGTTTGTTGCATTCGTATTTACTCTTCCTTATGCAGTGCTGCAATACAAAAAATACGGCAGCATACCCCTTGCAAAAGTGGTAGTCGTATATTCCATGGTGCTGTACTTTATATGCGCCTATTTTATGGTGATATTGCCTCTTCCCGAGAGGGCGGAGGTGGCGCAAATGACGTCTCCCGTCATTCAGCTTATTCCTTTTCATTTTATAAGCGATATTGTGATGGAATCGGGGCTGGTGCTCTCCGAGCCTTCTACTTATCTGACGGCATTAAAAAGTTCTCCTGTATTGGTAGTCGTTTTCAATATCGTCATGTTCATTCCTTTCGGGATATATATGCGCTATTATTACAGACAAAAATGGTACAAGGTGCTGCTGTTTTCGTTTGCGCTGTCTCTTCTCTTCGAGATAACCCAGCTTAGTGGACTGTACGGAATTTACCCGCGGGCATATCGGCTTTTTGACATTGACGATCTTTTGCTGAATACCGCAGGCGCCATGTTAGGCTATTTGGTATCTCCGCTTTTCATGAAGATACTTCCTTCGAGAGACAGGCTTGACGAGCTGTCATACAAAAGGGGCAGAAAGGTCTCTTTGCCACGAAGGCTTGCGGCGGCGTTTGTCGATTGGTTTTGCGTGGATTTATTGAGCCTCGGAATATCGCTGCTGTGCGACTTCAGCGGGATAGATTTTCTTGTTTCCTTTGTAGGCAAAAACTTCATTGCGACTTATGTGCTTAGCGCCGCTGCCGTTTTTATCCTATTGCCTATACTGACAAAGGGATATACTCCGGGCAAGTTTGCAGTGGGTATCCGCCTTGCATGCGCTCAGGGCGTGCCGAAATACTATCATTACATAATACGCTACGGGCTTTTGTACGGCATTATACTGCCGTGCCCGTTTTGGAGCGTTTTTTTCGCGATGCTATCAAAAAACGGTGGCAATATTTTTGTGCTTATCGGCATGTTCATTGCGGTGGGTTCCGTATACGTGTATATTAAATTTGCGGTCGACTTTATATTGACCGGTATAAAGAATGGAAACCGTTTTGTGTACGAAAAGCTCAGCCGCATATACAATATAAGCACGGTAAGAGTTCCCGACGAGGAGGATGAAGGCAGAGAAGAAAAAAAGGAAGAAACTTAATCAAAAAATGTAAATTCAGATAAATATATACAAACGGTTTAAAACAGCGTATGATGCGCATAATAATCGAATAAATTTTATTACATTAAAAATATTTGATTAAAATTCCTTAACATAAGCAAGTTTTCCTTGCAAAAATGCTCTGTTGCGCTTATCATTACATAAAGTTACGAGTCGTATACCGAGCGGTCCGGCATAACCGTGGGTACAATGGCGAGTGACTAACAAAGGGGAAAAGGATTTACGATATAATGCAAACAATTGAATTTGTCAGGTATATGAATTTTTTCATAGCCATTTTATTTACACTGCTCTACGCGTATCAGTTTGTCTACATGTATGTTTCACTGAAAAACAAAAATAAGCAGGAGGAATACACTCCCAAAGAGCTGCATCGTTTTGCGGCGCTTATTTGTGCGCGAAATGAAGAGTCGGTTATCGGCGAGATAACAAACACTCTTATGAAGCAGGATTATCCGAAGGAGCTTTACGACATATACGTGCTTGCGGATAACTGTACCGACAACACGGCAAAAAAGGCGAGGGAAGCGGGAGCAATAGTTTTTGAGCGTTTCAACACCGAGCTTGTGGGAAAGGGCTATGCGCTTGATTACCTGCTTAAAAAAATAGCGTCGGAGCTTCCCGAAAAGCATTACGACGCATATATAGTTTACGATGCAGACAATCTCATCGACCCGAATTTCATCAGAGAGATGAACAAAACCTACGACAAAGGCTATGACGCCAGTACAAGCTACAGAAATTCCAAAAACTTTATGACAAACTGGTTAACGGCCAGTTACGCTATATGGTTTTTGAGAGAAGCGCGCTTTATGAACTTTCCGAGAATGCTTTTGGGAATGAACTGCGCCGTTTCGGGCACGGGATTTATGGTCTCGCAAAGGGTCATTGACCAAAACGGTGGTTGGCCGTTCCATTTGCTCACAGAGGATATCGAATTCAGTGCCAACTGTGCGCTCAACGGAGTTAAAATAGGCTACTGCGACAAAGCTGTAGTTTATGACGAGCAGCCTACCACATTTCATCAGTCGTATTTGCAGCGTCTGAGATGGTCTAAACGGAAAGTACAGTATAGCTTTGGCAAAAAAAGCCTTTAAGGGCGGAAAACAGGGCTTTACCTGTTACGATATTTTCATGACGGTAGCTCCGGGAATGATTTTGAGCATAATGGGTGCGCTCATAAATATCATTTACGCGGCAGCATGTATAGGTTCGCCGTACTACATCGCCAACAGAGTATTGGGCGAAGTGGGACATTTTATCGGTATGAGCGTAGTCAATCTGTATATAGGGTTCGTGCTTACTGCGCTGCTTACGGTGGTATGCGAATGGAAGAATATAAAGGCGCGACCTATCGATAAGCTTAAATACCTGCCGCTGTTCCCTTTGTATATGTTCTCTTATATACCCATTGCGGTTGTTGCGCTGTTCCAAAAGGTGGAATGGAAGCAGATAACCCATACGGCGGTCTGCGAGGGCAATACGGTGCCCGAGACTATCGTGCTCGATTCTCAGCACAGAAGGGTGCTTGAGAAAAGTGCGGCAAAGGCTGAGATAATAAGTTGAGTTTGTGATTGAATTCAAAAGGACGTACTGCCTCTTACGGCAGACTACGTCCTTTTTTAAATCGGCAGAACAGGGATCCAAATACCGTGCGCAAAAAGGAGGGGTGTATTTCAGCGGTCATTTATAACTTCGAGAAACATATCGCCGTATTTTTCCGATTTTACCGCTCCGACTCCCGAGACTTCGAGGAATTCTTCTCTGTTACGTGGAAGCTTTCTGCACATATCGGCAAGCGCAGCGTCTGAAAATACAATATACGCCGGTACGTGATTTTCGGACGCCAAACGCAAACGCAGCTGTTTTAACCTTCCGTAAAGGCTTTCATCTACGGGGGAAGTTTCCGCTTTCTTTTTTTGTTTACGGCTCTCTTCGGCTAATGCTATGCTTTTCATTTCTATTTGAACTTTGTTTGTCATTATATCAACGGACTTTTCGTTGAGCTTCAGTATTGGGTATTCGCCGCTCGTTTGCACCAAAGCCTCTTCCGAAAGCAGCGAATTTATCATTGCATGTATTTGCGCTGCGGTTTTGTCCTTCATTATGCCGTAAGTGGATTGTGTGTAAAGACCAAGGCGTTCAATGCGTTCGTTTTTGCTGCCCTTCAGTACTGCCGTTATGAGAGATATTCCGTAGCGCTGACCTGTACGTGCGATGCACGACAATATTTTCTGTGCATCTATCGTGATATCGCTTGTGCTCACCTCGGCTTCGCAGTTTCCGCAATTGCCGCACTTATCTTGCGTCACTTCCCCGAAATATTCGAGGATAAAGGAGCGCAGGCATTTTGTGGTGGTGCAGTAAAATATCATGGATTTAAGTTTTTCAAGCTCTTTTGAACGCACCTCATCGCGCTCTTCGGGTGAAAGCTCACTGTTGTCCTGTGAATTTTCTATCAAAAATCGGTTGGTGCGTATATCCATAGGCGAATTGAGAAGAATGCATTCGGCTCTGCTTCCGTCGCGTCCCGCTCTTCCCGCTTCCTGATAATAGCTTTCAATGCTCTTAGGCATATTGTAATGCACAACAAACGAGACGTTCGATTTATCTATACCCATACCAAAGGCGTTTGTAGCCGCTATGAGAGGTTTTCTGTCATAGATGAAATCCTCTTGATTTTTTCGGCGTTCGTTATCGGCAAGTCCCGCGTGGTAGCGTGTGGCGGAATATCCGTTTTTTATCAGCAGTTCACAAACCTGCTCGACATTCTTGCGTGTCGCACAGTAAATTATTCCGCTTTCTTCCTTGTGGCGAGACATGATATCGAGTAATATTTTATCTTTCTCTTTGCCCCTTGCTTCTTTTACGGAAAAATAAAGATTCGGTCTGTCAAAGCCCGTCGTAAGACAAAAAGGGTCATTGAGCTTTAGTATCGCTTTTATATCTTCTTTTACTTGCAATGTCGCCGTCGCCGTAAATGCGCCCAGCGTAGGGCGGTAGGGAAGGGAAGCGATAAATTCGTTGATTTTCAAGTAGCTTGGGCGGAAGTCCTGCCCCCATTGCGATACACAGTGAGCTTCGTCTATGGCTACAAACGATATTTTCACCGCTGAACACATCTCGAGAAATCTCGGCGCATTCAAGCGTTCGGGCGCAACGTAGATAAGCTTGCACTTTCCGCTTGCGGCGTGCCTAAGCGCTTCGCTGTATTCCTCCGAAGAAAGCGAACTGTTTATAAAAGAAGCGTCGATCCCTGCTTGTTTGAGCGCGCTGACCTGATCCTTCATGAGAGATATAAGCGGGGAAATTACTATCGTTATACCGTCGGAGATAAGCGCCGGTATTTGATAGCACACGGATTTTCCCGCTCCTGTGGGCATTACGCAAAGTACGTCCCGCCCCGCAAGCAGGTTGTCGACCGTCTGCCTTTGCCCTGCTCGGAAGGTTTCATGTCCGAAATATTTTTTAAGCATATTCTGTTTGGTATCGTTCAAGGTGAAATCCTTACAATGTATTTGCTATATTATAGCACAGCCGATCCGTGCAGTTGTGAAGAGTTGAAGTGAGCTTGAAAAAATATTTTGGCTGTATTAATGGCGGTGAAAAAGTATGTTGGGGTGTATTACATCAAAAAACAAGCAGCCGAATAAATAAGCTGCTTGTTTATCGTTTCTATCCGTGCATTTTTAATAATTTCTCTCGTTTGAATAACGTATGCGCTGCTTTTGTTGACATGGTTCATGCAA
>CAYTMY010000074.1:0-6470 GCA_964439075.1 uncultured Lachnospiraceae bacterium
TACAAAAAACATTATCATCCTTCCAACAGCTATATATTTGTTTACGGAAACACGGATATAGACGAATGCCTCAAAAATCTCAACGAACGCTATTTAAATAAGTTCGAATATCTTGACTGCGGTTGTGCAATACCTTTTCAAGACCCGAATAAACGAAAATGCGAAACAAAAAAAATAGAATACGACTGCGAAGAAGAAACATGCAAATATTTCTTTACGGCAAATTACAGAATATGCAGCTATGAGGATATGCTGACAAAACGTGCATTTACCGTTCTTATGAAAATACTTTTCGATACGGATTCCTCCGTATTGAAGCTTGCTCTCACGGAAGCGAAAATTGCCGAGGAGATAGACTGTGATTTCGTAAGCGGCGTGAAAGAACCGTATTTCACAATAATAGCGAAAAATGCCGACGGAGATAAGTTCGAACTATTTAAGGATACTATAAAAACCACTCTTGAGAACTTAGTGCAAAACGGCTTGGATGCAAATACCGTAAAAGCATGTCTGAATAACTACGAATTCGATTTGCGCGAAGCTGACAGTGGCAGCTACCCCAAGGGACTGATATACAACATGGACATGATGGAATCATGGCTTTACGGAGGTGACCCGCTAAACGAGCTCAAATATTCGGAAGATATCAAATATCTTCATGAAAACGAAACGAGTGAATTTTACACCACTCTGATAAAACAGCTGCTCATTGATAATAAGCATACAAGCACCGTGGTCCTCGTTCCTTCAAAAGGCTATGCGAAAAGAAAGCAAAACCTCATCAACCAAAAGCTTGAGGAATACAAGGCTTCCTTGTCCGTCTCCGAACTTGAAAAAATCATAAAGAATACCGAAACGCTCAAGCGGCTGCAGCAACAAGAGGACAGCATAGAAAATATAAATAAAATGCCGTATCTGAAACCGTCGGAAGTTGACAAACTGCCCGAAAAAACGGCCGTTGAAATTACCGAAAAAGATGATTCCCGTATATGCATCCACACTGACAGCTGCTCCGATATTGTCTATTTCGATATCGACTTCGATATACCGTACAACGACAGAAAAAAACTTGCAGTGTTGCAGTTGGCGACCAAAGTTATCGGTATATACCCCACCCAAAATTATACCGAATTCGAATTGGGAAACATAACGGGTATGTATCTCGGAGATACCGACGTCAATATAATGGCGCATCAGGATTATCGTGATATAAACGAGTATAAAAGGAAATTCCTTTTTTCGGCAAAAGCTCTGTTTTCAAACGCGCAAAAAATGTTTGAGCTTTCGAGAGAAATGCTGACGACGACAAAAACCGACGACTTGAACAGACTTTACGTTACCGTATGCGAAGAAATATCGAAATTCGAAAGCTATCTGCTCAACAGCGCAGAATCATTTGTAGTGCACAGAATACTTGCCAAAGCGTCGCAACGCGGCATATTTATCGATGCAGTAAAAGGAGCCAACTGGTATTACTATCTTTTGGATGTTAAAAAACGCATAGAAAACAAAGACTCAGGCGTTGCGCAAGAACTCACAGACGCCATAAAGGAAATCGTAAATTCCTTTAATGCCGATATTATAATTACGTGCGACCCGGGCAACGCAGAAGCAATGAAAAATTATGCGGCGGATTTTCTTAAAACTCTGCCTGACAACAAAACCGAACAAAACATCCGCTTTATTGAACCCGTAGCCGCAAACGAAGGCATAATCATTTCATCGGATGTATGCTATGACGGAGTAGGCTACAACTCCAAGCTTGCGGGTTATGATATTCCTTATGCAATGTTTTCACTGCGCAAATACCTTCGAACCACATATCTTTGGGACAATATAAGGGTCAAAGGAGGCGCCTACGGAGCCATAATGGGCACTGAAAGAGGCGGGGATATTTATTTTGTCTCCTACAGAGACCCCAACATTGCATCGACCTATCGCGTATACGACAATATATGCGCGCATATAGAAGAGAAAACATTCTCCCAAAGAGAGATAAATGACATTATTATCGGCACAATAAGCGATATTGACCCCGTGATACCCGTTTATAATAAGGGCAGAAAAGCGCTGTATGACATTTACCGCAACGACCCCTACGAAGAAAGGTGCGCTTTCCGCGAAGGGATTTTATCCACTACGGAAAAACAATTGAAAGAATGCGCACAAATGATAAGAGATATACTCGCCCAGTCAAACAGGTGCTGCGCAGCATCCCGCGACAAGCTTGAAGAAAACAAAGAACTATTTGAAAAAATATACGATATCAAGAGGGATTGAATGAAGTTTTTGAAAAAAACTTTTTCGTTTATATTTATATTGCTCGCGCTGTATCCGCGAACAGCTTCCGCCGAACAATTCGATCTTTCGGGATACGACAGTATCGGCGTTTATGCATGTGAGCTAAACAGCGAAGAAGTCCTTATAGCGCAAAACGAACATGTACGCATGTATCCCGGCAGCATTACAAAGGTTATGACGATACTTGTCGCCTGTGATTATTTGGACGAGCAGCAGGAAATCACCGTAACAAAGGACGCGCTTGACCTTGTTGGTTACAATTCCAGCGTCGCAGAGCTTGCCGAAGATGAAGTACTCACATTTTCACAGCTGATCTACGCCACACTTCTCCCTTCCGGAAACGACGCAGCTATAGTGGTCGCCCTTGCTGCGGGTGAAAAAATACTCGGCACACAAGCAACTTCTGAAGAATATTACGAAGCCTTTATAGCTAAAATGAACGAAAAGGCCGCAGTATACGGCATGAATGAAACACATTTCTCTAATGCGGACGGATATGACGACACAAACAATTATTCAACCGCTTACGACATATTTATTCTCGGTAAGGTCGCGCTTGAGCATGAGGCGATAACGAAAGCAAGCGAAACCTCCGCCGTTACGGTCACCACAAATACCGCTACTCATATTTGGAAGTCCACAAACGGAATGCACCATGAGTACCTCGATGATTTTTCCTACGATTACAGCGGAGACAACCCCTACTACGACACACGCGTAACAGGAATGAAAACCGGGTATACGAGTATAGGGCAAAAATGCTTTCTTATGACCGCCGAAGCCGACAATATGAAGGTAGTTGGCGTACTTCTGAACGTACCCATAGAACCGGAGGAAATGGAGATATGGGCAAAAGCCGAAAGCATAATGAGCTATATATATGACAAGCACACTTACACAATTCTCATAAACGACGATAACAGAAAAACCACTCTGCAAATTGCTAATCCCTCTTTTTTAAAGAAGGGCGAATTCAATATATACGCCTCAAAGGATGTTTCCTCCTGTGTGGAAAACGAGTTGTTGGAGAATATAAAAGTAACTATAGAAATAAACCCCGAGGCGGGTAACTATACCAAAAACAATAAAGTAAAACTAAACAAAAGTATCCATGCGGGTGATGTAGTAGCCACAGCCGTATTTGTAAGCGGAGAAACGGTCATTAAGCAAGTAGACCTCATCGCAACAGAGGACTTTCGAAAAGCCGGCATACTCGACTATCTTTTGTATGCGATAATTATATGTGCCACACTTGCCGCAGTAAGATACATAATAATCAATATAAAGCGAGCAATAAAATAAAATATGGATAAGAAACTGCTATCAAAACTGCAATTCGATGAGATACTTGCCGCAATATCGGAAAATGCAAACACCAAAACGGCTAAAGCCATGATACTAGCAACAGAGCCTTCCGTAAGTCTGTACCGCATTCAGACGGCGGCCGCTTTGCTGCAAGAGGCTTTGAACGTGTTGTCGATAAAATCCTCCCCTCCCTTGGGCGGTTACAAAGAAATAACGGCTTTTGCGGAGCATACCGAAAAGGGCGGTATTATCCGTCAGGGAGCTCTTTTGAGCATAGCCAAAGCGATAAGACATTTTAATCAGCTGCGCCGTTTCATCTTTTCGGCAGAATTAGACGGAGATGCGCCTTTGCTTTTGAGGGAGCTTGCCGATGAAATACAGCCTCTCAGCGAACTTGAACATGAAATATCCGATGCGGTGTTATCGGAAGAAGAGCTTGCCGATTCCGCATCCTCCCTTCTTTATGATATACGAAGAAAAATACGTTCCGCCAATGCCTCCGTGAAAGACAAGCTAAACGGCATGATAAGCGGACAGAATAAAAAATACCTTCAAGACGCAATAATCACCATGCGCAACGGAAGGTATGTTATACCTGTGCGCAGTGAGTATAAAAGCGCCGTAAGCGGCATAATTCACGATACCTCCTCAAGCGGACTGACGGTATTTATCGAACCGCAGGCTGTTGTAAATTTGAACAACGAGTTAAGACAGCTTGAAAGCGAAGAAAAAAAAGAGATAGAGCGCATATTGGAGGAGCTCTCAAAGAGAGTATCCGCAGAATCGTTTTATTTAAAAAACAACGAAAGAATATTGATGGAATTCGACGAGTGCTTTGCCAAGGCTAAGTATGCCTACGACAACGAACATACGCGCCCCGTATTCGAGACCGACAAAACAATCGATCTGAAAAAAGCTTATCATCCTCTTCTGGATAAAAAAACAGCCGTAGCCTCCGACATAACTATCGGAGAAGATTACCTTCAGGTCATTATAACCGGACCGAACACAGGCGGAAAGACCGTTAGCCTTAAAACAGTCGGACTGTGCGTTCTTATGGCGCAAAGCGGACTGTTCATACCCGCCGCCGAGGGGAGCAGGCTGAGTATATTCGAAGACGTGTTTGCAGACATCGGCGACGAGCAAAGCATAGCTCAAAGCTTAAGCACTTTTTCGGCGCACATGAAAAACATCGTTTACATTCTCGAACATATAAATAAAAACTCTCTTGTTCTTTTGGATGAGTTGGGCGCAGGCACCGACCCCACAGAGGGTGAAGCTCTCGCACGGGCTATCCTTATTTATATTCTTTCACAAAACGCTTTTTGTATAGCCACTACACACTACAATGCGATAAAGCGCTATGCGCTCACACAACCCCGTGTAATAAACGCCAGCGTAGAGTTCGACACAGTAAGACTAAGACCCACTTACAGGCTGCAAATAGGTCTTCCCGGAAAATCAAACGCGTTTGAAATATCAAAACGAATAGGCTTGAGTGAAAATATCATAGACGATGCGCGCAATTACCTCAAGGAAGACGAGAGCAATTTCGAAGACACCATTGCCATGCTGCAGACTAAACTTTCTCAAGCAGATGAAGCCGCAAGAAACGCTCGCAAAACACAGCTTGAAAATGAATCTTTAAACGAGCTTCTGAAGAAAGAAAACATTCAATTCAACGATAAAAAGGACAAACTCATAACAAACGCTTCGCTTGAAGCAAAACGTATTATCAACGAAGCGAAGCAGACGGCTAAAGAGATGATATCCAAAGCTGAAAATTCGGCAAGCGCGCAGGCACACAGCGACATATCTCTTTTGGCAAAGAACGCTCTCGACAAGGCAAACAAAAATATCCCGCAGCACGTGCTTTTAAAACAAAGTGAAGTTAAAACCGTGCAAACATTCAAAAAGAATGACAGCGTGTTTATCCCCGAACTTAACAGCGAGGCAGTAATATTGGACATTGACAAAAACACGGCGCTCGTTCAGGTTGGAATGATAAAGACAAAAATACCTCTCGTAAAACTCGAAAAAGCAAAAAAGAAAAGGGATAAGCAATATTCATATACGGGAATGAAAGCGCTCGGAGCTTCTTCAAAGCTCGACATACGGGGGCTTACCTCTACGGAGGTGTCGTTGGAGGTGGAAAAATTTCTCGACGACGCGTCTTTGGCGGGTCTAAAGACCGTAACTATAGTTCACGGTAAGGGAGAGGGCGTTCTTCGCAACGAAGTCACAAAAGTACTCAAACACCATCCGCTTGTGAGCAAATTCAGATTGGGAGGTTTGAGCGAGGGTTCGGGCGGAGCAACGATTGTTGAGTTAATTTAAGTATGTGATTGTCAATTTGAAGGATGTAATGTATAATTACAATTAATGTCGAATACAAAATATACAGCTATAGTCATAAAGAGCGTAAAATATGCCGAACACGATAAAATGCTTACGCTTTTTACTTTGGAAAACGGAAAAATGAGTGCGATAGCAAAGGGCGCAAGCAGTACGAAAAGCAAATATTTGCTGTCGTCGCAGCTGTTTTGCTGTTCGCAGTTTATTCTGAACGAAGGGTTGAAAATACCTTACGTTGTTTCGGCTGATATCGTACGAAGCTACACTCATCTGGGTGATGATATTTACAAGCTGTCAGCGGCAAGTTATATGGCGGAGCTGCTTAACATAGCTTTTGAGGCTGACTCCTGCGAAAAAAGAGCCTTCGGTCTTTTGTTTTACACGCTTGAACTACTCGAAAAAAATCCCCCCGAGTTTGCTTTTACCGCAGCGAGCGCTTTCGGGCTGAAGCTAATGGGTATATACGGCACTTCCCCGGTACTTGACCGATGTGCGGTTTGCTCGGAACA